>JAGYOB010000084.1 GCA_018399515.1 Candidatus Nanopelagicales bacterium | reverse complement strand
GAAGCCGAGTTGATTGCGATAATTGGGTGTTTTGCCGGCCAGATGTCCGCCCTGGGTGGTGATGGCGGAATTGAAGAAGTTCGAGGTGGGACGCACGGAATCCCCGAGTGCCCGGCCATTCAGAGTGAACTGGTCTCCCGAGATTCCGAGGTCACCCTCGTAGGCGACTACGCCGAGTGCGGTGCGCACCGGCCCTGTGGGCGGGGTGCGGAATCCGGAAACGTCGATGGTCGCGGGGGAACCCTTCGTCACGCTGACCAATCCATCGAAGACGCTGATGGCCCGAACCGGCTCGGTCGCATCGGCGTACACCACGATGAGCGACCAGCCGGCGAAGTGATTGACACCGGTGTCGGCCGCGACGTTCGCGATGGTGTAGCTGCCGACCCCACTCTCGGTGACAAGGGCGGTGACGTCGGCGTAGGCCGAATACGTCTTATTCGCCCCCGTCGTCGAGATCGTGGCGACCTCGTCGGCCTGCAGGTCGCGATATTCGCTATCACCGGGCAGCTGGATCTTGATGGCACCCGCACCTGCAGGGACGTTGCCACGCGCCTGATTACCCGATGCGCCGGCACCCCAGTACAAGCCGGCGAACAGAACCGGTGCGCCGTCGGGGTACCGCAGTTCTGCGGATGAGGATGTGGTGGTCGTGGGATCGTCATCGATATCGACCCGCACCATGGAGAAGTTGTTGTTGTTCAGTTTCGACCCTGATCCCTGCTGGGACTTGGTACAGCCGGACGCGCTCGTCGGGCAGGTCAGCAGCGTGTTTCCAGTCAGGATCAGATCCCCGGCTACGTTGACGGTGAACCGCTCCGGGAACGTGCTCGACGGCGCGACGGTCACGGCGCTGGAGTTCGTGCTCTCCGCGGCAGTGGCTGATGTCGCTAGGAGCCCGAAAGTCAGGGCACTCGCTGACGAGATTGCCAACAGGCGAAGGGCGGATAACCGAAGAGCGGCAAGGGGTTGTGAAAGTGCCATGCGTCGACGTTAGCGCGTCAGGTCGGAGGCAGATGGTTGACCATCGCCTGGGCAGCCGAACTCAAGTAGCCCCACAGTTCGGCCTCGTCGGCGGGATCCATCTCGCGCGCATCGACGGCGGTGCGCATGTGCTGCAACCATCGGTCGCGTGCATCGGGATCGATGACGTAGGGCGCATGCCGCATGCGCAGGCGGGGGTGCCCGCGCTGATCGGAATACGTCGTCGGCCCGCCCCAGTACTGCTCGAGGAACATCCGCAGCCGTTCCTGTGCGGGGCCCAGATCGGCCTCGGGATACATCGGGCGCAGGACATCATCGGTGGCGATGCCGGCGTAGAAGTCGTGGACGAGGGCGGTGAAGAACTCATGCCCGCCGAATCGCTCATAGGGGCTCACAGCGGCATCACTCACCCCACCATTGTGGACGCGACGATGCTCGGGCTGCACATCCGGGGCGATGTCAGAGGGGGCCTCTAGGTTCACCGGTCAGGGAGGGGATGGCCGATGAACGACAGGAGGTGCCCACCATGGGACGACGACAGATGCGTGCGCAGATCAGAAAGCAGATCACCGAACAGGGGGTCGCGGTGGTCGCGGGAACTCTTCCGTTGGCCGGAAGCGACTGGCCGATTCATTACACGGTGGGTTTGACCCGCCATGAGGGACACCCGGAGATCGTGGTGGT
>JAGYOB010000083.1 GCA_018399515.1 Candidatus Nanopelagicales bacterium | reverse complement strand
GCTCGACGGCCAGCGAGTGATAGCGGGTAGCGGTGAAACCATCGGGCAGTCCAGCGAGCACACCGGCTCCGGAATGGTTGACCGTCGAGGTCTTACCGTGCAGGAGTTCGGGGGCACGATCGACGACCCCGCCGTACACCGCGGCGATGGCCTGATGGCCCAGACACACGCCGAGGATCGGCACATCACCGGCGCATTCGCGCACCACAGCCATGCACACCCCGGCCTGCTCGGGCGTACCCGGACCGGGCGACAGCAGCACGCCATCGAATTCCCGCGCCTCATCGGGGGTGACCTCGTCATTGCGGCGTACCTCGACCTCGGCGCCGAGCTGGGCGAGGTACTGCACGATGTTGAAGACGAACGAGTCGTAGTTGTCGATCACGAGGATGCGCACCACGTGCCCATCTTCACCGATGGGCACCGCACCACGCAGTCGGGGTCCCGGCTACCCTGGGGGTCGACGTCGAGGAGGTACCCATGCCGGAGTCCAAGGGACGCAAGAAGGACGACTACGTTCCCCCGGAGCGCACCGACCGCAAGCCGGTCAAGATCGGGTCGGCCCCCTGGGTGGCCCCCCTCATGGTGGCCCTGTTCATCATCGGCCTCATCTACATCGTCACCTTCTACATCGCCGGCAACGACATCCCGATCATGCGCGATCTCAACCCCCTGGTGAACGTCATCATCGGCTTCGCGTTCATCACCGGCGGCTTCGTCGTCGCCACCCGCTGGAAATAGCCCTTCCTCGGGTGAATCAGGCCCATATAGGGCACCTTTCACCCGAAGAACGACCCGCATAGCCTGTTGCAGGCCGCGGTCGCTTCGACGTTCGGTTTTCGCGTGCCCCCCGCCGCGCGTGGACTGTCGCAGGCCGCGGGTCGCTCTTATCGTCGTGCTAATGAATTCCTCCCGCCGCGCATGGTCGTCCATCGTCGGCACGACCGGACTCATCCTCGCGATGATGCCGCTGGCCGCAGTACCCGCCGCACAAGCCACGTCGGTGTCGTCAACCGCGATCACGACATGCGCGGCTACGTCGAAGCAAGCACTTGAATTCGACGGCGGTAGTGGAACGAGCGCCGACCCGTTCCAGATCGACGACACCGAAGCCCTCGCTGCCATCAACTCCGATGACACCACGAGGGCCTGCTCCTACATTCAGATCGCAGACATCAACTATGCCGGCGATGAGCCACCACGCATCGCGCCTTTCACCGGCGAGTACGACGGTGACGGACACATGATCAGCAACTATGACTACACGACGGTTCCCACAGGTAGCGAGAAGGGACTGTTCGCCAAGACGGATGGCGCTGTCATCACTGATGTGCACATTCGCTCGTCACAGGTCACCGGCGCTAATCACGTAGGGCTCCTCATCGGTGATGCCATCGACACCACCGTCACAGGCAGTTCGTCCACCGGCCAAGTGAATGTGAACGACACGGCAGCGAACTCCAATATTGGTGGACTCATCGGCCGCCTCCAGGGCGGATCGATCACCGATTCGTGGTCCAGTGCCACAGTCGGCCCGACATATGCCAAC
>JAGYOB010000082.1 GCA_018399515.1 Candidatus Nanopelagicales bacterium | reverse complement strand
CATGCCGCTGCTGGCGGTCAACACCGATGATCCCGGTGTGCACGTGCTCCCCCTCGATCCGCCGATCCCCCCGCGGTCGATTGTGCTCGGCCTTCCCGTTCCGGCTTTGCGCACCCCGGCGGCCACGCGATTCGCCCAGATCGCCGCTGATGTCGGCCGCGAGCGCCTTGCCCAACCGGTGGGTTAATCAGGAAGTGGTGAATCGCCGTAGGAATGGGCGCGGCCGTACCGCGCTCCGGACACCGCATCCGGTGAGAAGACCTCGTTGAGCGCCGATCGATCAGCGTCGGTCAATTCGATGTCACCCGCGGCGATATTCGATTCCAGGTAGGCGATGCGCTTGGTGCCGGGGATCGGCACGACGTCAGGACCTTGATCGAGCACCCAGGCCAGGGCAACGTGATTGGGTGTCGCGCCGTACTGGGCGGCGATCTCCTCCAGCTGCCCCACGAGCCGCAGGTTCGCATCCAGCGCGTCCCCGGCGAACCGTGGATGCTGGCGACGCGTGTCGTCCTCGGCCAGGGCGTCGGTCGAGGTGACCGTGCCGGTGAGGAAACCCCGGCCCAGTGGGCTGTAGGGCACGATCCCGATGCGCAGTTCGCGCGCGGTGGTGAGCACTTCGCTTTCGATATCGCGGGTCCACAGCGACCATTCGCTCTGCAGCGCAGTGATCGGATGAACTGCAGCCGCGCGGCGCAAGGACTCCGCACTCGCCTCGGACAGACCGATATGGCGCACTTTGCCAGCGTTGACCAATGCTCCCAACGCGCCGACGGATTCCTCGATCGGAATGGTCGGATCTACTCGATGCAGGTAGTACAGATCGATGTAGTCGGTGTTCAAGCGCCGCAGGCTCGCGTCGCAGGCTGCTGCGATGTAGTCGGGATCTCCGTGAACGGAGAAGTCGGGTTGGAATCCGCACTTTGTGGCGAGCACGACATCGTCTCGACGGTCGCCGAGGGCGCGCCCCACGAGTTCCTCGTTGTGGCCGGAGCCATAGACATCGGCGGTGTCGAAGAACGTCACCCCGAGGTCGAGGGCCCGATGGATGACCGCTGTGCTGTCGGTGTCATCGCGGGGTCCGTAGTACATGGACATCCCCATGCAGCCCAGGCCCTGTTCGCTGACAGCGAGTCCAGGTGCACCGAGGAATCGGGTCCGCATGGTTAACGAGTCATTCGGTGGGGACGTCCCACTTCTTGAACAGGAACGAATACACGTAGATCACGGTGAGGACGGGCGCGACGGCGATCATCAGGAACGGAACGACTCCTCCGGTGCCGGAGGAGATGTAGGCGACCGCAGCGATGATCAACGCGACGCCGATCACGACAGCGATGATCGACAGGAGGTATTTCTGCGGCGCACGGGACGACCACGGGATCGTCGGGATGTAGTCGCTCATGGTGAGCGAGTCTAGGCGGTCCGGGGCGCGCTAGAACGGGATGTCATCGACCTCGTCGAATCCCGCCGTCTCGGCCAAGGCGAGCAGCGCGGTTCTGGTGCCGGTGTCGGGTGATTCGTCGGGTTCGCCGGGATCGACCCACTGACCGTCCTCGGTGAGCGTGGTTTTGGTGCACCACGAGGACACCGGGCACCACGAGCACCAGGGCCCCGGATGAGGTGCTGGCTGGTCGTAGAGCAAACGGTGGAGCGCCTCGGCGATGTGGGCACGTGCGATCACGACCGTTTCCGCATCAGCGGCATCGAAGGTGCGCACATGCGAACCGTCGATGGTCAAGAACTCCAATTCGACGCGAGCGGCGCGAGGTTGGTCGAGGAGTTCGCCGGTGAGCGCATCGAGGCCATCGGCCAGCAGACATAGCGTCAATGCAATCTGGGGATATCGCTGGAGGAGCTGCGAGTCGGTGAGTGTTTCGTCGGTGTCGTAGACAGTCTTGGTTTCGCGCACGACGGCGCGGTCGCCATCGGCGATGACGAGATCGGCGCGGGTGGACATCACGACGTCGACGTCGGTGTCCCACGCACTCAGGGTCGTCTCGGGGAATGCTGCTTCGCAGTCGTAGCGAGCCAGGGCGCAGGTGTCCAGGTGCGCGACGAGGTAGGGGCGACGCGCCAGGTAGCGCTCCATCGACCAACCCAGATCGGCAGCGATGGCAGCCAGTTCTTCTGTTGGCAGATCAGCAGACGTGCACGGTTCGCGTCGACCGTGGGCGTGTTCGAGCCACGCGTGCACATCGCTGCCGCGCTGCATCGCCTCGGTCGGTTCGCCGCGCAGTCCCGGCAGTCCGAGGGTGCGGCCGAGGAACACCTGGTGGGTGCAGTGGCGCCCGTGGCTGAGATCGGATGGGCTGAACGAGCGCGGCCAGGTGGATTCGCCGATGACGCCGAGAAGTCCGGGCATCCGGGGCACCCCCGGGCAGGCGTTGCGCAGCGCGCATGATGCGCACCGTGCGGTCGGCTGATAGCTGCCCCCGGCGAGGACCGTGAGCGCTGGTGGCACGGAAGCGGCGAAGAACTGGCGGGCGGCCTCGACGGTGTCGGAATAACGCAACGCGGTCGATTCGTCGAGCAAGCCGATCTCGCGGATGCGGACCTCGCGACCCGGGCGCGGTTGTGCGCTGCTTTCCACGCGCGGTTCCCACCAGGCGGTTCCGTCGTGCACATTGACCGCATCAGCCGCGATGCGTGCATAGACACCGAGGGAGGCGGCGCTTCGCTCGCGAGTTCCCGCGCGGGCCCAGGTCAGCAGGTGATATTCGCGGATCGAACTGTCACGGGAGGTGTGCATCAGGCCCCACCCGTACCACTCGAGCCGGTCGGGATCCTCGCCGGTCAAGGTGTCGATGGCGGTGAATTCGCGGACCACCGTGTCGGTGGGCAGGTCACCGGATCGGCCGAGTTCGGCCAGTGTCGCGAGGTAGCCCTCGATGCCGGCACGCAGGACCGTTCGCGTGGGGTCGGTGATCTCGCGGCGCGCATCGGCTTCGCGCGCAGCGAGCGCCTGGTCGATGTCGACGCCCTTGGCCAGGATGTCGTAGAGCGCGTCGCGGACCATCCCGATCGGCACGTCCTCATAGGGCGGGTAGACGGTTTTGATCGCGGGGTCGCGAACCGGTGAGATCTGCGGTCGGGCCTTCTTCGCGACCTGTTCGGCGCAGGTCCAGCGGGAGTCACCGGACACCGATGACGCGGAGACCCGATAGAACGTGGCGTGGCCTTCACTGGGCCACGGTGGTGTCCACGTGGGCATGCCCAGATCGACGCTCATCACGGCTCCCGCTTGCGCAGACCCGCACGAACCAGAGCCTCATCGCTGGCCTGCGATCCCGGTGCGGGAGCAGTGCGCGCCTGGGTGGGGCACACGGCGCGGAAGTCACACCATCCGCACAGGGGGCTCGGGCGCGCCTCCCAGCGAGCGGCCTCCGCCATGCTGGCTCGCTCCTCGTTGGCCCGCTCGAGGTCGTGGACCGCCCGAGAGGTGGCTGCCTCATAGACCGGCCGAGTGACAGCGCGCGGGGACGTCAAGAACAAAAGCTCGACTTCGGCGATGGGCTCACCGGCGGCGGTGAGTGCCTGCGCGTACAGCAGTTGCTGGCGCCAGTATCCCCACCAGTACCGGGGCTTGGCCTGTCCGGTCTTGTAGTCGGTGACCCGCAGGCCCGCGTCGGCGAGAGCGATGCGGTCGATGAACCCGCGGAAGGGCAGACCGGCGATGTCGGTGGTGACCTCGCGTTCGAGGCCCACCACGTCGATATCGGCGGGGATCTCGGTGTCGAAGTAGGCGTCGAAGGCGGTGCGGGCAGCTTCACGCACTGCTTCGGGGTCGATACCGATGTGGAACGAGGTGTCGGCGACGAGGGCGAGTTCGGCATCGAGGGCGGTCTCGAGAAGAGGACCGCCGGCTTCACGGGTGCGCTCGTCGGGTGCCAGGGCGAGCAGCATCTCCAGGGCGTTGTGCACGGCGCGGCCCACCACGAGCGGCAGGGTCGAGGGCGTTTCCCACTTCTCGACCTTGCTCCACCAGTACTTCAGGGGGCAGCCGGTGAACGCCTCGACGCTGGTGGCCGACCACGGACCGCCGGGAACGGCGTTCGTCGGAACCTCGACGAGGACCGGGTCACGCGGGTATCTGCCAGCCATGGACCTGAGCATGCCACCGAGGTCGGACACGAACCGGCGAGACACACGAGGCGGGTGCCGTGGAAGGCTGGGATCCGTGGCCCGACTCGTCATCACCGATTCCGCGTTGGAGGTGCAGTTGGGGCGCTGGGAGCGGATGTATGCCCTGCGCGGGGATCTGGTGATCCCGTGGGAGCACATCGAACGCGCCGAGTACGCCCATGATCCCTGGCATTCCGCGCGCGGTTGGCGGGTGCCGGCCGGAGTCCCGGGCCTGTTTCTCCTCGGTGGGCTGCGCCACCGGGACGGGCGCACTTTCGTCGCGCTGTACAAGCGTGATCCCGGTGTGGTGCTCGAACTCGTCGATGAGCCCTATCGCAGCCTGGTGGTGTCCGCCGATGAATCAACGGTCCACGCGATCGTCCACCGCGTCACGACCGGCTCCCCACCGGCGCATCATCTGTAGACGTCACCGAGGCGGGTTGGCGTAGTCGAGCGCGGATCACGACGGCTAACGCGGTGAGCCAGGCACTGGCGAGTATCGCGTAACTCACCCACCACACCAGCGGCGCGGCATCTACCGCGGCGAGCAGGATGCGGGCGTTGATCAAGCAGATGGCGCCACCGACGACGACTCCGAGGATGCGTGGATTGAGATGGCGCACGACCGCGGCGGCGATCGGCGCGGCGATGGCGCCGCCGAGGAGCAGGGCGGCCACGATGCCCAGATCCAGACCAGCGATTCCCAGCCCGAGGAGGAACCCGGCGGTTGCCGATAGTGCGACGAGGAATTCCGCGGTGCTCACCGTGCCGATCACCCGGCGCGGATCCAAACGTCCGTCGGCGAGGAGCGCCGGAGTCGTCACCGGCCCCCAGCCGCCACCGCCGGTGGCATCGACGAACCCGCCGGTCAGGCCGAGGGGCACAAGCAGCCGGCGTCCAGGACGCCCGCCCCGGCGCACGACGACCCGGCCCCGAACGAACCGCACCATGACATAGGCGCCGAGTACGAACAGCAACCCGCCGGCTACCGGTCGGGCGACCGCGGTGCTGATAGATGACAAGAAGGTGGCGCCCGCGAAGGATCCGATTGCTCCGGGGATCGCGATGCGCCGCACGGTGGACCAGTCGACATTGCCGAACCGATGATGGGCGACGCCGGACACCGCTGCGGTTCCGATCTTGGCCATCTGGACCGATGCCGAAGCGAGGGCGGGGGAGAACCCGAGGGCGATGAGGAGTGTCGATGACGTCACGCCATAGCCCATACCGAGGGAGCCGTCGACGAACTGGGCCCCGAAGCCGGCCATGGCGATGAACAGCAGCGCGGTCACACTCGTCCTTTCCCCGCGGACCTCACCCCATCAAGGGCGGCCTATTCGGCAATGTCTATAAAGCCACTATAAATGGTAGACAATAGCAAGACATCGCCGCCCGGGGTGAACCCCACCGGCGGGGCGGCCTCAGTGCCAGGCGTCGGGGTTGTCGATCAATCGACGCACCCGGGCGGGGAAGTGCTCGGTCACCACGTCGGCCAGTGACACCGATTCCAGGATCTGGCGCTCAGCCGCCCGCAACGCGACCAGAACCGGCTGCAGCCCAGCCGCCGGACCGGCGTAGTGCAGGTTCTCCGGTCGGGTCCCGGCCACATCGGTCAACGCTCCGTCGATGGCGCGGATCACATCGGCCAGACTGATCTGCTCAGCCGGTCGGGCCAGGGACCAGCCGCCTTCGGGTCCCCGCCGCGCTCGCACGATCCCTGCCCGGCGCAGATCGGCCAGGATGGCCGACAGATACGCGCTCGAGATGCCCTGGCGTTCGGCTAGATCGTCGGTGCGGACGAGGTGATCGTCACCCGACGCCAACTCCAAAGCTGCTCGCAACGCGAAGTCGGTCCGTCCGGTGAGGCGCACAGTCGCCAGGATAGTCACCGATCGGTAGGTCACCGGCAACCTCGAACGACTAGCCTCAGGCCTCATGGACCATCCCGCTCGCACCGGCCTCATCGGGGCCGCCTTCTCCGTCGGCCGTTCCTTCCAGCCCAACCTGTTGACGCGCAACACCGTCGACCAGTCGATCATCACGGGAGCCAGTTCAGCCGGCGCCTATGGGATCTATGCCTCCGCGGACTCGTTGATCAACTCGATCGCCTCGCGAATCTCCCGCCAGGAGCATCCCGAGCCGGCCAGCCGCCTAGTCGTCGCAGCGACCCTGGGAACCGCTGGTGCGATCGCTTCGGCGGCCTTGGCCTGGCACGAGCACGAACCGCGCATGCGGGCCGCGGGTCGCCTCATCGGACAGGGCTTGGCGGCCGCTTCGGTGGCCAGCATCGCGTCAACGCTGACGGGTCGGCGTAGTGAGGGCCGACGCGCGGCGTTCGCCGTCGCAGGTGCGGTCGGTGCGCTGTCATGGGCGGTCACACGACCGTGGCGCGCAGCACCCGGGTCGCTCCTTCCCGAAGACCTCGACGTCACCTTGCACTTCCGTCCCCACGGCGAGCAGCACTTCTTCGAAGACGATGTTCGGGAGGTCAAGCCGGCGGTCACCGTCGCGATCGCCGCCGGCGTTGCCATCGCGACCTACGGCCTCGCCCGCGCCGAATCCGCGCTCACCCATGCGTCCTCGCGCGCGGCCACCGTCATCATCGGCGGCGAACCACAAGACCACCGCACCCTGGGGCGACTCACCGCCACGGGAATCTCGCTCGGCGTCGCCGCTGTGGCACTCAATCGCGTTTCGGCGATGCTCACCAAGGGCGGAGATGCGATCGAACCCGGGCACTCCACACCACCCGCAGCGCCGGAGATCACCGGCTCGCCCGCATCGGGGTTGGCATGGGATAAGCAAACTCGAGAGGGCGCGCGCTGGTTGAGCATGACGCTGCCGCCGGAGACGATCAATTCGGTGCTGGAGATCTCTGATGCGAAGCAGCCCATCCGGGTGTACGCCTCGAGTGAGATCGCGGACACCGAGGCAGCGCGCGCTGAGGTTCTGCTGCGAGAGATTGATCGCACGAATGCGCTGCAGCGCAGGGCATTCGCGTTGTTTTCACCGACCGGATCGGGATATGTCAACTATGTGGCGAGTGAGACTTTTGAATACTTGACGCATGGGGATTGCGCGTCAGCGGCAATCCAGTATTCGGTGCTGCCGTCGTCGCTGTCGCTAGGCAAGGTGCCGACGGGTGCAGCGCAGACGCGCATGGTCGTCGACGGCATCACGCAACGTCTGATGGCGATGCCCGCTGAGCAGCGGCCACGATTCTTCCTGTTCGGCGAGAGTCTGGGTTCGCAGGTCAGCGAGGAGATGTTCACCGGATCGTGGGTCTACGGCCCGACCGGTGCCGGGGTAGAGGCTGCGCTGTGGATCGGGACACCGTCGGCGACCACGTGGCGCAAGCAACTGTGGGGCACCCGCACGATCGCGGATGTGCCCGGCGTGGGGCCCGGCTCGATCTATCTGCCTCGGACGATCGCCGACTGGCGCCAACTCCCTCCGGCGCAACGCGAGCAGGTGCGATACCTGCTACTGCAAAACGGTGACGACCCGATTCCGAAGTTCGGCAGCCAGGTGCTGTGGCGTCGACCGGATTGGTTGGGGCCCATCCGTCCACTCGGTGCACCGCGGGGCACCCAGTGGGTGCCGGGCACCACCTTCTTGATGACGTTCTTGGACATGCTCAACGCGCTCACCCCGACCCCGGGCACCTTCGCCGAGGGTGGGCACGACTACCGATTCGTTCTGCCCGAGGCGTTGGCGCAGACGTGGCGGCTCCAGGCGAGCGAAGAGCAGATGGTCCGGGTCGATCGGGCGCTTCGCGAACGCGAACTCGCGTGGGAACTCCACCGTGATCGGGCTGCGGCGCTGGCGAAGCCGGCCGCCGAGCAGCCTGAGGCGATGAAGAAGGTGCTTGCCACCGCGTCGAAGTACACCGATCGCGATATCGATGATGCGGAGCTCGAGGCCATCATCGCGAAGGGGTTGCAGCCCACCGGCGACTGAGAGCGAGCCGTCACCCAGCCCAATCAGCGTCGAGGCGATCCCACTCCGGGGGGATCAGCCCGTCGATCACCGGACCGGTGCGAAACCACGGCGTGGGTGCGATCACCGGCGTGCGCGCGGCGTTCATCCAGGCCGCCCACCAACCGAATGTCGAGTTCGCGATGACATGCGCGCCACCGTGGCTCATCGCCCACATCTCCTCGGCGGCATTCGCCGACCCGGTGATGATCTCGCCGTCGACGATGTCGGCTGCGGCATCGGGGTCATCGGAGAACACCCACACCGGCCCGCTCACCCCGCGCTCGCGCATCCGCTCGATGGCAGCGGCGTAGTAGGAGCGACCGAGCAGACCGAACTCATCGACGAGTGCATAATCCCCGCGCCGCACATGCACGATGAGCGGCTTCTGCTGTGTCGCACGCCCAGCGATCTCATCGGCCCACGCACTCGGCTGCTTCAGTGCGGGGCGGCGCGGATAGCCGAAGTCGAGAGCGGTGCTGGCGAGTTTCCAAGACTGAAAGTATCCGCGCAGCCGGGTGCCCGCGGGCAACGTCAGCACGTTCGTGTCGTGACCGACCGCGGTGGAGGTGTAGATGCGCATCATGCGCCCGAGTGCGGGGATGGCGCGTTGCAGTCGGCCCATAGCTCGGCTGGGTAGCCGCCCCGGAGTCGACCATGATCGCCGTTCGGGCAACCAATCGCCGGGCAGATCGAAGTCGAGGATGCCGATGCCGTGATCGGTGATGCCCAAGCGCGTGTGCGAGATGTCCAGGCGTAGCGAGGTCCGACGCATCCCGGCCAGCGCTGCACCGGCGTAGTAGCCGAACAGTTGGTTGCCCAGTCCGCCGATGAGGCGCACGGTAATCGGCCGCGACATGCCCGCGAACCTATCGCGAGAGGGCTAGCCTCGGTCGGATGAGCACCGAGACTCCAACCGCACCCGAACCTGTTCGCCGCCGACGCCGGTGGCCGTGGATCCTCGGCGCGATCGCGGTGGTGATCGGGTTGCTGCTGGCCACCGCCGTGTCCTTCGGCAACTACACCGTCAAGCGGTCGTGGCCGCAACTATCCGGCACGATCGAACTCGCCGGGCTGGGATCCACGGTCGAGGTGCTGCGCGATGAACGCGGCATCCCCACGATCTATGCCGATTCGGTGGATGACCTGATGTTCGCGCAAGGGTTCGTGCACGCCCAGGATCGGTTCTTCGAAATGGATGTGCGCCGCCACATCACCTCCGGACGACTGTCGGAGATGTTCGGTGAGGCGCAGGTGTCGACCGATGCGTTCTTGCGGACCCTGGGGTGGCGTCGCGTCGCCGAGCAGGAACTGTCGCTGCTCGATGAGCGGTCGACGCGGATTCTCGCCGCATACTCCGCCGGAGTGAATGCCTATCTCGCTGACCGAGCACCGGCTGACATCAGCCTGGAATATTCGGTCCTGGGGGTGATCAATCCCTCCTATGCGATCGAACCGTGGGGACCGGCTGATTCGGTGGCGTGGTTGAAGGCCTTGGCCTGGGACCTGCGCGGGAACATGTCCGACGAGATCTATCGCACGATCATGGCG
>JAGYOB010000081.1 GCA_018399515.1 Candidatus Nanopelagicales bacterium | reverse complement strand
TCCTGGGATGGGCATCTCGTATCTGCTGCCATCGGTGGTGGGCCTACGTGCGGCACGTGACCTGCTGTTGACCGGCCGGCGCATCGACGCCGAGGAGATGGCGCGCCTGGGGATCGTGTCTCGCGTGGTCGCCGATGAGGACCTGGTCGCCGAAGCGCTCGCGATGGCCCAGGCCATCGCCGGCAGCGCTCCGATCGCCACGCGGTTGACCCGGGCGACCTTGACGCATCCCCCGACCGATCTCGACGATGCTCTGCGCACCGAGGGCGTCGTGCAGGCGGTCACCCTGGCCACCTACGACCTCGCCGAAGGTCTGGCCGCCGCCCAGGAACGGCGCGAACCACGGTTCACCGGGCGCTAGTACACCCCTGCCTCAGGAAAAGTCGTTGAGGAGTAGAAGTGCCTGCAGGACAAGGGAAAGCCCCCGGGGGCTCGCGACGGGTGCACGACTTCCCCTTGCGTGCACGCATCCGTTATCCCGGGGGCCAGCGCATGACGCTAGGGGGTGGATCCCGGCGCGGTCAATCGCTCGGGCGAATGGTTTTGCCGACCCATGTGGACAAGGTGTTCACATCCTGGTGACAACTGCGGGCGTAGCGGTGGACAGTCGGTGGATGGGCGTGGGGACAACCGGTGATCGATCGCGCGGACGTCGCGCTGACGTGGGTGATCGCTATCCACCGACTGTGGGAAAAAATTTCCCAAGCCCCGAATACGACTCACGTCGAACACGACTCAACTGTCAAGTCGCCTGCGCGCCGCAGCCACCAGTGCGTGCACCGACGCGTCGGCTCCGGTCGCTCCCCCGGGGAGGTCATTCCAGGGCCACCACTGCAGGTCGACCGACTCGATGCTGCGCACCGGTGCCTGTCGGGCATCGGCCAGGGCCAACCACTGCACGTCGAGGTGATCGAGCACCGTGTGTTGACCGTCGTCTCCCCGGCAGGCCACCTCGTGGCGATCCAAGCGCAGGGGAACGTCCCAGGTGACCACGTCGTCGAGGCCGCTCTCCTCGTGAGCCTCGCGCTGTGCGGCAGCGGCGAGGTCGACATCTGCGGGTTCGCAGTGGCCTCCGGTCTGCAGCCAGCGGCCTACTCCCGGGTGCAGGGTCAACAGCACCTGCCCGGCCTGCGGATCGACGATGAGGGCGCTGGAGGTCAGGTGTCCTGATCGACACGACCGCCACGTTCCATCGGCGTGACGGTCCAGATGGTCGAGGTAGGCGACCCGCAATGCCTCCTGCGCCGGATCGGGGGCATCCCAGTGCGCGAGCAGCGCACGGGCCTGCGCATGCAGATCGGTCATGCCGGTCAGGAGCGCCCGTCGTCTCCGGATGCGTCGTCTCCGGATGCGTCGTTCCCGGAGGTATCGCCCCCGGAGGTATCGCCCATCGCCTCGAGTTCGGCGTTCAACTCGGCGTCGACGTCGATGTCGGTCGATCTGCTCTGGACGAACGCCGCGGGGTCGGTGAGGTCGTCATGGGTGGGCAGCAGATCGGGATGGTTCCACAGGGCGTCGCGGGCGCTCATGGCTTCGGTCTCGCGCAGGAGTCGCCACATCTGCGCGGCTTCGCGCAGCGCACG
>JAGYOB010000080.1 GCA_018399515.1 Candidatus Nanopelagicales bacterium | reverse complement strand
GCCACCATCATCGAGCGCATCTGACCCTGCCGTCCCTCACGTTTCCTAAGGAGCCTGTCACCACATGAGTACTGCCAACATGATCGCCTGGGAGCGCGACGCCGACGGGATCGTCACGCTGACGATGGACGAGGCCGGCGCAGGCGCGAACACGATGAACGAGGCGTTCATCTCCTCGCTCGAAGCAACGCTCGAACGCATCAGCGAGGAAGCCGATGACATCACCGGCGTCGTGTTCACCAGCGGCAAGAAGACCTTCTTCGCCGGAGCCGATCTGAACCTCATCATCCAGTCCAAGCCCGAGGACGCCGAGCGCCTCGAGGTCGAGATCGCGCGAATCAAAGCGGCGCTGCGCCGGTTGGAGACCTGCGGCAAGCCGGTCGTCGCGGCGATCAACGGCGCTGCACTCGGTGGGGGTCTGGAGATCGCACTGTCGTGCCATCACCGCATCGCCCTCGATGTGAAGGGATCGGAGATCGGCCTTCCCGAGGTGACCCTCGGACTGCTGCCCGGTGCCGGTGGCGTCGTGCGCACCACGCGCATGTTCGGTTTGCAGAAGGCCCTCATGGAGGTGCTGCTGCAAGGCCAGCGCCGCAAGCCGGGCAAGGCCGCCGAGGTCGGGCTCGTCGACGAGGTCGTCGCATCCGCGGAGGAGATGATGACCAAGGCGAAGGCATGGGTGAAGGACAATCCCGAGGCGGTGCAGCCCTGGGATGCCCCCGGATACAAGATCCCCGGCGGTGCACCGTCGAATCCGAAACTGGCCATGATGCTGCCGGCATTCCCGGCCAACCTCCGCAAGCAGATCAAGGGTGCACCGATGCCCGCACCGTTGGCGATCATGTCGGCGGCTGTCGAGGGCGCGCAGGTCGACTTCGCCAATGCCGAGAAGATCGAGGGTCGCTATTTCGCGATGCTCGCCACCGGTCAGACATCGAAGAACATGACCAAGGCGTTCTTCTTCGACCTCCAGCACATCACCAAGGGCGGTGCACGACCCGAGGGTTATGAGACCTATCGCGCGACCAAGGCGCTCGTCATGGGTGCGGGCATGATGGGCGCAGGCATCGCATACGTGTGTGCGCGCAACGGCATCGAGGTCGTGCTCGTCGATACCGCACTGGCTGCTGCCGAGAAGGGCAAGGCGTATTCGCAGGGTCTGCTCGACAAGGCGGTGTCCAAGGGCCGGATGACGCAGGAGCAGCGTGACGAGATCCTCGGACGCATCCAGCCCAGCGACAGCATCGATGACGCCAAAGGTGCCGATCTCGTCATCGAGGCGGTTTTCGAAAGCCAGGAGTTGAAGACCGAGGTGTTCGGTCGCATCGAGCCGGTCGTCGCTCCCGACGCGCTGCTGGCCTCCAACACCTCGACCCTGCCCATCACCGGGCTCGCCGATGCGGTCAAGCGCCAAGAGGACTTCATCGGGCTGCACTTCTTCTCGCCGGTTGACAAGATGCCGCTGCTGGAGATCGTCGTCGGAGAGAAGACCTCCGATGCGGCGATCGCCAAGGCACTCGATGTCGCCGCACAGATCAAGAAGACCCCGATCGTGGTCAATGATTCGCGCGGCTTCTTCACCAGCCGCGTGATCGGCACGTTCATGGGCGAGGCTGTCGCGATGCTCGCCGAGGGCGTGCCCGCGCCGAGTATCGAGCAGGCTGGTCTGCAGTCGGGCTATCCCACCGGTCCGCTCGCTTTGTTCGACGAGGTCAGTTTGACCCTCGGCCGCCGCATCCGCGAAGAGGGTCGCGCTGCCGCAGCGGCAGCAGGCCAGGACTTCGTCGAGCACCCGTCGTATCCGGCGATCGATGCGATGGTTCTGGAATACGAACGCGGTGGTCGCGCTGCCGGCGCGGGGTTCTACGACTACGCCGAAGGCAAGCGCCTGGGTCTATGGGACGGGCTGGCCGAGCACTTCGGTGGCACGAACCTCGACATGCCGTTCATCGATATGAAGGAGCGCATGCTGTTCGCCGAGGCGATCGAGAGCGTGAAGTGCCTCGATGAAGGAGTGCTGCGTTCGGTGCCCGAGGCCAATATCGGGTCGATCTTCGGCATCGGCTTCCCGGCCTGGACAGGTGGTGTGCTGCAGTACATCAGCGGCTATGTGTCCCCGGACGGCACCGTGAGCGGGGCGGCAGGTTTCGTTGCCCGGGCCCGTGAATTGGCCGCCACCTACGGCGACCGATTCACTCCGCCCGCCTCGCTGGTGGCACTCGCCGAATCCGGCGGTAGCTATTCCTGACATGACGGCTGTTCCGCACTCAGCCGAGGTTGACACGACGACGGTCGCCACCCGCTCACGGATGAGCGGGGGCGACCGTCGCCGGCAACTGGTCGAGATCGGGTGGCAGCTGCTGCAGTCCCGACCGATCCACGAACTCGCCCTCGATGAGGTTGCCGCTGCGGCGGGAATCTCGCGCACCCTGCTGTTCCACTACTTTCCGACCAAGGGTGACTACTACGCCGCTGTTGTCGAGGCCGCCGGAGAACGGATGCTCAAACCGGTCCGGGTAGCAGCCGATGCCACGCCGACCGAACGAGTGCGCACCCTCATCGAAGGTTTCGTCCGGCTGGTCGAGCGCAACCGGGTCGGTTACACATCGCTCGTGCGCGGTGCCGGCGGTGGTGATGCGCGAGTGGTCGAAGCGATGGC
>JAGYOB010000079.1 GCA_018399515.1 Candidatus Nanopelagicales bacterium | reverse complement strand
AGGGGTATGACGCCCACCACCGCATCCCAGCCGATGAACGCGGTGAACTGGAAAGCCGGGGCGAGCACATTGTCGACCACCAGCGACTTCACCAGGATGATGCCACCGGTCGCCAGCAAAGCACCCACCGCAGCAGCGATCGCCGCCTCGAGCAGGAACGGAAGCTGAATGTAGAAATTCGACGCACCCACCAACCGCATGATGCCGGTCTCTCTTCGCCGCGAGAACGCCGCAACTCGCATCGTGTTGACGATGAGCAGCACTGTGACGACGAGCATCGCGATCGCGACAATCAATGCGATCGCCTGCAAACCGCCGAGGAGTTGGAAGAACCGGTCGAGGAACGCCCGCTGATCATTGACCTGTTCCACACCGGGGCGGCCGATGAACGCCGACGCCACCACCTCGTACTGCGTCGGGTCGCTCAACTTCACCCGGAATGATTCCGGCAGCGCATCAGGTGTGACGTTGTCCACGATGGGCGAATCGCGGTACTGCTCCACGAACCGCTGATAGGCCTCTTCCTGAGATTCGAAGAAAACCTCGTCGACCAGCGGGCGCAGCGACTCCAGATCAGCACGGATCTGCGTGCGCTGGGCATCCGTGACAGCCCCGGCCGCACATGACGGAGTCTCGGAGTTGTCATTGCACAAGAAGATCGAGACCTCGACGCGGTCGTACCAGAAGTCCTTCATGGTGTCGACCTGCGCACGGACCAGCAGCGAGACACCGAACAGCGCGAGCGACACCCCGACCGTGATGATCACCGCGATGGTCATCGTCAGGTTGCGACGCAGGCCGTTGCCGACCTCACTCGCCACAAATGCGCTGCGCATCAGATCACCTCGCGTATCCGTAGACACCGCGCGACTGGTCGCGGACCAGGTGACCGCGCTCGAGCTCGATGACGCGGCGGCGCATCTGGTCGACGATCGCAGCATCGTGAGTCGCCATCACCACGGTGGTGCCGGTGCGGTTGATGCGGTCCAGCAACTTCATGATGCCCACCGACGTGGTCGGGTCGAGGTTTCCGGTCGGCTCGTCGGCGATGAGGATCGCCGGCTTGTTCACGAACGCACGCGCGATCGCCACGCGCTGCTGCTCGCCACCGGACAACTCATCGGGCAGCCGGTCCTCCTTGCCCTCCAGCCCGACCAGTTCGAGCACGTCGGGCACGATGCGTCGGATCTGGCTGGCCGGGCGGCCGATCACCTCGAGGGCGAAGGCGACGTTGGTGAACACGCTCTTATTCGGCAGCAGCCGGAAATCCTGGAACACCGTGCCGATCTGGCGGCGCAACTTGGGCACCTTCCAACTCGACAGGCGGTTGAGATCCTTGCCCGCAACCCAGACCGAGCCCGAGGTCGGCCGCTCCTCCTTGAGGATCAACCGCAGGAAGGTCGATTTGCCTGATCCCGAAGAACCCACGAGAAACACGAACTCGCCCTTGACGATCTCGAGGGAGACGTCCTCGAGCGCAGGGCGCGTCTGGGTCGGATAGACCTTCGTCACATGGTCGAACAGGATCACCCATTGAGTGTACGTGGCGTGAACGGGCGAACCGCGCTCATCCTCCGGCGGGTGCCGCCGATTCCTCGAGCAGGGGGGTGCGATCGGGCATCCGGATGACCGATCGGCCATTCAGCGGTGCGCCCAGGCGCACATCCACCCAGGTGCGGTCACCTGCGATGCCGATTCCCGCACAATCAGCGCTGCCTCGTGGGGCCGCCCGGATAGCGGTGACCTCGAGCACCGTGGGTCGCTCGATGGTGCGGACGAGAACGTCGTCGCCGGTGCACAGACCGGCTTCGGGGAGGGCGACGGCCACCTGAAGTGTGTTCGGCTGCTCACCGGCGCGCCAGGACACCGGCGTGAGCGGTGTCTCCACCACACCGAAGGCGCGCAGCGGGCCGATGCCGGCAGCGATGCCACCGACGAGAACGAGAACAGCCACCGCGATGGCACCGGCGATCGTCCAGACCCAGATCGCGGGGGCGCGCTTGCGCCGAGGTGCGTCGTATTCGCGCAGCCCCGGGATTAGCGGCCCCCGCGTTCCCATCAGCGTGTGGACCTGGGATTACTCGGTACCGGCGGTCTCGACCGGCGGCGTATCGGGGAGTTCGGCCTTCGGTGTCGCGGTGAAGGTGAACTCCTTGCCGTCGGGACCCTCGACCACATCGACCACGACGATGGAGCCAGGTTCGAGTTCGCCGAACAGCATCTTCTCGCTGAGTGGATCCTCGATATCGCGCTGCAGCGTCCGACGCAGCGGGCGGGCACCCATCACCGGGTCGTAGCCGTGATCGGCGAGCAGATCCTTGGCCGCCTGGGTCAATTCCAGTGCCATATCGCGATCCTTCATCCGCTCGTCGACCTGGACCACCATGAGATCGACGATCTGGGTGATCTCGGCGCGAGACAGCTGGTGGAACACGATCACGTCGTCGATGCGGTTGAGGAATTCTGGGCGGAAGTGCTGCTTGAGTTCCTGCTGCACCTTCGCCTTCATCTGCTCATAGGCATTCGCCGAGTCGTCATCGGGTGCGAATCCCATCATGACGCCCTTGGACACATCACGGCTGCCGAGATTGGTCGTCATGATGATGACGGTGTTCTTGAAGTCCACCGCGCGGCCCTGCGCATCGGTGAGGCGGCCTTCCTCGAGCACCTGCAACAGCGAGTTGAAGATGTCCGGGTGGGCCTTCTCGACCTCGTCGAACAGCACCACGGAGAACGGCTTGCGGCGCACCTTCTCGGTGAGCTGCCCGCCTTCTTCGTAGCCGACGTATCCCGGGGGTGAGCCGAACAACCGCGACGCGGTGTGCTTCTCGGAGTATTCGCTCATATCGAGTGCGATGAGCGCATCCTCGTCACCGAACAAGAACTCCGCGAGCGTCTTGCTCAACTCGGTCTTGCCGACACCCGACGGCCCGGCGAAGATGAACGACCCCGACGGGCGCTTGGGGTCCTTCAGACCCGCACGCGTGCGACGGATCGACTTCGACAGTGCGTGGATGGCCTGCTCCTGGCCGATGACGCGCTTGTGGAGTTCATCCTCCATGCGCAGCAGCCGCTGCAGATCGTCCTCGCTGACATCGGTGACCGGGATGCCGGTCATGAGTGCGAGCACCTCGGCGATCAACTTCTCGTCGACCTCGGCCACGACGTCCAGGTCGCCGGCCTTCCACTCGCGTTCGCGCTGGGCCTTCTCGGCCAACAGGTTCTTCTCGGTGTCGCGCAGTGCGGCAGCCTTCTCGAAGTCCTGCTCGTCGATCGCCGACTCCTTGTTGCGACGCACATCGGCGATGCGCTCATCGAACTCGCGCAGATCCGGCGGTGCGGTCATCCGACGGATGCGCAACCGGGAACCGGCCTCGTCGATCAGGTCGATCGCCTTGTCCGGCAGTTGCCGATCGGAGATGTAGCGGTCGGACAGACGAGCCGCGGCTGTGAGCGCACCATCGGTGATGGACACGCGGTGGTGGGACTCATACCGATCGCGCAGGCCCTTGAGGATCTCCACGGTGTCGGGGACATCGGGGGCGTTGACCTGGATCGGGGCGAAGCGGCGCTCGAGTGCAGCGTCCTTCTCGATGTGCTTGCGGTATTCGTCGAGGGTGGTGGCACCGATGGTCTGCAGTTCGCCGCGGGCCAGCATCGGCTTGAGGATGCTCGCCGCGTCGATCGCGCCCTCGGCGGCACCGGCGCCCACGAGGGTGTGCATCTCGTCGATGAACAAGATGATGTCGCCGCGGGTCTTGATCTCCTTGAGCACCTTCTTCAAGCGCTCTTCGAAATCGCCGCGGTAACGGCTGCCGGCCACGAGCGCGCCGAGGTCGAGGGTGTACAGCTGCTTGTCCTTCAGCGTCTCGGGCACCTCACCGCGCACGATGTCCTGCGCGAGGCCTTCGACGACGGCGGTCTTGCCCACACCGGGCTCACCGATGAGGACCGGATTGTTCTTGGTGCGCCGCGACAGCACCTGCATGACCCGCTCGATCTCCTTCTCGCGACCGATCACCGGGTCGAGCTTGCCTTCGCGGGCAGCCTGGGTGAGGTTGCGACCGAACTGGTCGAGAACCAGCGAGGTCGACGGGGTGCCCTCGGCCGGGCCCCCGGCGGTCGCGGGCTCCTTGCCCTGATAGCCGCTGAGCAACTGGATGACCTGCTGGCGCACCCGGTTGAGATCCGCGCCGAGCTTGACGAGCACCTGGGCGGCGACGCCTTCGCCCTCGCGGATAAGCCCGAGCAGGATGTGCTCGGTGCCGATGTAGTTGTGGCCGAGCTGCAGTGCCTCGCGCAGGGACAACTCCAGCACCTTCTTCGCCCGCGGCGTGAAGGGGATGTGCCCGCTGGGGGCCTGCTGACCCTGGCCGATGATCTCCTCGACCTGCTGGCGCACGGCCTCCAAGGAGATACCCAGGCTCTCCAGGGCCTTGGCGGCGACGCCTTCGCCCTCGTGGATGAGCCCGAGCAGGATGTGCTCG
>JAGYOB010000078.1 GCA_018399515.1 Candidatus Nanopelagicales bacterium | reverse complement strand
GTGGATCCCGATGAGGTGCTCCTCGTCGTCGACGCGATGATCGGCCAGGATGCCGTTCGCACGGCGGAGGAATTCGGAGCCGGCGTCGGCTTCGACGGGGTCGTGCTGACCAAGTTGGATGGCGATGCCCGAGGAGGCGCGGCGCTGTCGATCGTCACGGTTACCGGCAAACCCATCCTGTTCGCGTCGACCGGTGAGAAACTCGAGGACTTCGAGACGTTCCATCCCGATCGGATGGCATCGCGCATCCTCGACATGGGTGATGTGCTCACCTTGATCGAGACAGCAGAACGGGCCTTCGACGCTGAGCAGGCTGAGGCCATGGCCCGCAAGGTCAGCGCGGGAGAGGACTTCACCCTCGAGGACTTCCTGTCGCAGATGCAGGCCGTGAAGAAGATGGGTTCGTTCGGCAAGTTGCTGGGAATGCTGCCCGGTATGGGCGATATGAAGGCCCAGCTGGACAACCTCGATGAGCGCGAACTCGATCGGGTTGCGGCGATCATCCAGTCGATGACTCCGTCCGAACGCGCTGACCCGAAGATCCTCAACGCCTCGCGGCGAACGCGCATCGCCCGTGGATCGGGCACCCAGGTGTCGGACGTGAATTCCCTCGTCGACCGATTCGGTGAGGCTCAGAAGATGATGCGCAGCATGCGCGGTGGAAAGGGCGGGATGCCCGGGATGGGTGGCATGCCGGGGATGCCGGGCATGGGCGGCATGTCGGGGATGGGGGGAGGCAAGAAGTCCAAGGGTCGTTCTGGCCGCACCCCAGCGAAGGGCAAGAAGTCGCGCAGCGGCAACCCGGCGAAACGGGCAGCCGACGAACGTGCGGCTCAGGAAGCGCCCCAGCAGGTCGAGTCTGCTCCGCAAGCGATGGATCCCGCGGACCTTGAGTTACCCGAGGACATCCGCAAGCTGCTGGGGTGAGGACCGGGTGAGGATCTATGGTGTGCGGTCTGGCAGACTGTGCCGGTCATCGCCGGTGGGTGGAACCCTCTCAGCCATCTGACCGGCCCATGAACACCGCCAGTAGCGGGCCAGCGTGCACACCCCACGTGCGATGGACCGCTGTTGACACCCTATCCCTGAGGAGCACCACCGCACCGTGGCCGTCAAGATCAAGCTCAAGCGCGTGGGCAAAATCCACGCCCCCCAGTACCGCGTCATCATCGCCGATTCCCGCAAGCGCCGTGATGGGCGCGCGATCGAAGAGATCGGCGTCTACCAGCCCCTGCAGAACCCCAGCCTGATCCGCATCGAATCTGATCGCGTGCAGTACTGGCTCGGCGTCGGCGCCCAGCCCACCGAGGCTGTGCTGGCCCTGTTGAAGGTGACCGGAGACTGGCAGCGCTTCAAGGGTCTACCCGGGGCAGAGGGGACCTTGCAGGTCGCCCCCGAGAAACCATCGCGCAGCTCGATCTACCAGATGGCTGCCGCAGAGGCGGCCGATGAGCCCAAGACCCCGGTTCTCAAGCCCGTTGTCGATGACGCCGTCAGCAAAGTCGAGGCGGTCGAGGCTGCTGTCGAGTCTGCTGTCGAAGAGGTCGTCGCGGAAGCCGAGGTTGTCGCCGAGGCTGAGCAGATCGCCGACGACGCTGCCGACGCTGCTGATGCCGCGGCAGCCGAGGCCGCGAAGAACGAGGATTAGGCCGTGCTCGAAGAGGCCCTCGGTCATCTGGTCCGCGGGATCGTGGACAACCCCGACGATGTCAACGTGCGTGAGAAGTCCACGCGGCGCGGCCCCAACCTGTCGGTGCGCGTGCATCCCGATGACATGGGTCGGGTCATCGGCCGTTCGGGTCGCACCGCGGGTGCCTTGCGCACCGTCGTCACTGCCTTGAACTCCGGTCGCGCAGTCCGCATCGATTTCCTCGACGAGAACGAGCGCTGAGCCGCGTAACGAACGTGCGCGTCGTCGTCGGCCGGATCGGCAAAGCCCACGGAATCCGCGGTGAAGTCACCGTGGAGGTGCGAACTGACGAGCCAGAGGTTCGCTTCGCACCAGGATCGTCTTTGTTCGTCGCCGACACCGATCGAGTCATGCACGTGTACTCGATGCGCCCGCATGGTGGCGGTCTTCTGGTGGGCTTCGACGGCGTCGAGGACCGCAGCGGGGCCGAGCGGTTGCGTGGCATCGTCTTGGAAGTCGATCGACCCGAAGGTGCTTCACCGATCGACGACGACGAGTACTACGACTCCGACCTCATCGGATGTGTCGTGCGTGACATCGCGGGCAGCGAGCTCGGCGAGGTCCACGAGGTCGTCCATCTTCCGGCGCAGGACCTGCTGGCGATTCGGGCGGTCAGTGGGCGCGAATGGCTGCTGCCTCTGGTGCGCGAGTTCGTCACCGATATCGATGTAAAAACGCGGGTGATCACCGCCCAGCCACCGGATGGACTTATCGACATCGATGAGAGGCGCTAACCATCGTGCGCATCGACATCGTGACGATCTTTCCTGATTATCTGCGCCCCCTGGACCTGTCCCTCGTGGGCAAGGCTCGGGCTGAAGACGTGGTCGAGGTCGCTGTCCACGATCTTCGTGACGTCACCACAGACCGGCACCGCAGCGTGGATGACGAACCCTACGGCGGTGGACCCGGCATGGTGATGAGTCCTCAGCCCTGGGGAAACCAGCTCGACCGCCTGGTGACCGAAGAGACCCTGCTGGTCGTCCCGAGCCCGTCGGGGCGACGGTTCGATCAGTGCATGGCCCAGCGTTGGTCCCAGCGCAAACACCTGGTGATCGCCTGCGGTCGATACGAAGGCATCGATTCGCGCGTGATGACGCACTATTCGCAGCGGTGCGAGGTCGTCGAGGTAGGTATCGGTGACTATGTGCTTGCCGGGGGCGAGGTCGCGGCGCTGGTTATCGTGGAGGCGGTCACGCGATTGCTGCCGGGAGTCGTGGGTAACGCCGAGAGCGTGGTCGATGACTCCTTCGCACCGGGGGCGATGGCCGGATTGGTCGAGGGACCGGTATTCACCCGGCCTCCGGTGTGGCGGGACCTCTCCGTTCCCGACGTCCTCCTCAGTGGCAACCACGCCGCGATCGCCCATTGGCGGCACGAGCAGGCAGTCGCCCGGACCCGACAAATGCGCCCGGATCTGCTCGGCCCTGATCGTGTCGAAGAAGGCGACGGCGGAGGCTGCGCACCGGCGTGAGGCGCCATGTGGCAGACTAGGGCGGCTTCGTCGCACTGCGACCGGGGACTCGTCCGCCACAGGGGACGCCAGCCTCGACCCGAAGCACCCGGGCTCCTCGATACGAGGTCACCCGCGTCTGATCCCGTCTTGAGTGCGGGCGTCCTGTGGCGCTCGCAGGAAGCGATGCCCACCATGCAGACACTCGATGATCTCGACGCCGTTTCGTTGCGCGATGACATTCCCGATTTCCGCCCCGGAGACACCGTCAAGGTGCACGTGCGCGTGGTCGAGGGCAATAAGACCCGCGTCCAGGTTTTCCAAGGCGTGGTGATCGCCCGCTCCGGTGACGGCATTCGCGAGACGTTCACCGTGCGCAAGATCTCCTATGGTGTCGGGGTCGAGCGAACCTTCCCGATCCACACGCCGATCATCGAGAAGATCGAGGTGGTCAGCCGTGGCGATGTGCGCCGCGCGAAGCTGTACTACCTGCGGGGCCTGCGTGGCAAGGCGGCCAAGATTCGCGAGCGCCGCGAGAACGCTCCCGCATAAGCGTGAGAGGCGCGAACCCTCGACGTTGCCGCGTCGAGTCATGCGGGTCGCACCGCAGTCGTCGCTGTCTGCCGGGCTAAGGTCATCGCTGTGAGCGACGGGCCCTCGGCGGACGACGGCAACCCCGATTCTGAATCCGTCGCTGGATCCTCTGGCGATGAGTCGGTCGACACGACGGCCGATGACACCACCGATTCATCCGCGGGCTCTACCGCTGAGGACACGGTTGCCTCTCGGCGTCGCCTGATGATTCCCGGGTGGGTGGAATTTCCCCTCCTCATCGTGGGGGCGTTCCTCGTCGCGTTCTTGGTCAAGACGTTCCTCGTGCAGGCGTTCTACATCCCATCGGGATCGATGGAAGAGACGCTGCAGGTAGGTGACCGGGTTCTGGTCAACAAGATGGTCTATCGATTCCGTCCCATCGAGCGCGGTGACATCGTCGTGTTCGACGGCACCGGGTCATTCATCTCCGCAGAACCCGTGCAACCGGACCTGAACCCGGCAGCACGTGTGGTGCGGTTCCTCGGTGAAATCGTCGGTATCGCTCCGCCGAGTGATCGCGACTTCATCAAGCGGGTGATCGGAGTCGGCGGAGACCGTGTGGTCTGCTGCGATGATGATGGACGGCTCACGGTGAACGGCTTTCCCTTGCAAGAGGATGAGTACCTGTACCCGGGAAACCCACCGAGCAAGCAAACATTCGATGTGATCGTGCCCGCGGATCGATTGTGGGTACTGGGTGACCATCGATCGGCTTCGGCCGATTCCCGCGCCCATCTCGGAGATCCCGGTGGCGGGATGGTGCCGGTCGATCGGGTTATCGGGCGGGCGTTCGCCGTCGTTTGGCCGATCGATCGGGCGCAGTTCCTGCCCATCCCCGAGTCCTTCGCGGTATTGGACGCGCAGTCACCTCCGCTGACGAGCGCGGAGCACCTGAGATGGACCCCCGTGGGTCGCGAACCTGAGCGCGAGGCAGCATGGCTCGCCCGGTGAACGACGGCGAGGGGTCGCCGGTGGACTCCTCCGGCGAATCCCTCGATGTGCTGACCTCGCAGGAATCGATCTCAACCGAGACGGCTGATGCCGGCAGGGGTCGTCATGCGGCGCCGGTGTCGGTGCGCAGGCGAACGCCGCTGCGGTGGGTGCTGGAGATCGGGCTCGTCGTGCTCGTCGCGCTCGTGGCAGCGCTGGCGGTTCGTACCTTCATCGTCACCCCTGCCAGCATCACCAACGATGCGATGGCCGAAACCCTGGTCGCCGGCGATCGCGTGCTGGTTTCAGCGTGGGCGTCAACCCCGAGTCGGGGGGAGGTCGTCGCCTTCGATGTGCCCGAGGAGTGGGTTCCAACGCCTGCAGATGCGCAGGATGGGTGGGCGTCGCGGGTCCAGCAAGCCCTGGCCTTCATTGGTGTCGCGGCGCCGAATGATGAGTCGCTGATGGTGCTTCGCGTGGTCGCCGTCGAAGGACAGCGCATCGCCTGCTGCACCGAAACCGGTCAGCTCGAGCTCGATGGTGTGCCTCTCGTCGAGCCGTATCTGCGCCCCGGCGTGCCCACGGACCAGGTCGCTTTCGACGTGGTTGTTCCGGCGGATCGAGTGTTCCTGCTCGGTGATGATCGCGCCTCGGCGCGTGATTCGCGCTATCACCTGGCCTTCGACGATGGCACGATTTCGGTGGACGATGTCACCGGCCGGGTGCTCATGGTCGCCTGGCCCTTGGGTTCGTTGGCTCCTGTGGAGATTGAGACCGGTTCGGCCGGTTAGTCGATCACCATGGCGACGCGCCCTCCCAGCCTGCGTCTTGAGCGGCGGCTTCTGCGCACGGGAGCAACCACCGTCGCCGGTGTCGACGAGGTCGGCCGAGGCGCTATCGCTGGTCCGGTGACCCTCGGTGTGATCGTGGTCCACGCTCGCACCCCGACTGCTCCGACAGGGACTCGCGACAGCAAGGAATTGTCGGCATCCGCACGCATGCGCCTGGCACCCCTGGTGCGTTCCTGGGCGATGGATTGGGCCATCGGGGAATCCTCCGCAGCAGAGATCGACGACATCGGGATCATGGCGGCGATGAGGCGCGCGCTGGTTCGCGCCTACGCCCAACTGCGCGTGCGACCAGATGTCGTCATCCTCGACGGACGACACGACTTTGCGTCCCTGGCTTTCGACGAACACAACGCTTCCCACCCATCGCTTCATCGCCCGTCGGTCGTGACCCGTGTCGGAGCCGATCGAACCTGCGCATCGGTCTCCGCTGCCAGCATCCTGGCCAAAACCGAGCGGGATTCGCAGATGGTGCAACTGGCCGGGGCCTATCCGGGTTTCGGTTGGGAACGCAATGTGGGCTACGGCTCCGAAGAACACCGGCAGGCCCTGCATCGGCTCGGCCCGACGCCTGAGCATCGGCGCAGCTTCGGCGTTTCGGCGACGCCCGAGGGCTGAGCACGGCCGTCCCCAGCCTTGGGATGCCCGCCGTTGTGCACAGCCCGATCAGTGAAACTGACTGCCGGCCGTGGATCGGCGAAGGGTGTGCAGCGGAGGTGATCGTGATGCGCGCAACCGATGCGCTCGGCCGACGAGGCGAAGACCTCGCCGCAGCCCATCTCAACGACATGGGTCTGGTGATCTTGGAACGCAACTATCGATCTCGAGCCGGCGAGATCGACATCATCGCCCGCGACGGCGATGTCCTCGTGATCTGCGAGGTGAAGACCCGGTCTACTGACCACTTCGGCCATCCGCTCGCTGCGGTCGACCATCGCAAACTGCGCCGGATGCGCCGTGTCGCGATGGACTGGGTGACCGAGCGTGGTGTCCGACCAGCACGTGTTCAATTCGATGTAATCGGAATTCTCGATGCGGCTACCGGGAACCCCACCCTGGAGCATCTGCGGGGGGTGGACTGATGGTCGCCCGTACGCACGGTGCGGTTCTCGTCGGAGTCGATGCGCGCATCGTCGATGTAGAAACAGATGTGAGTAGTGGATTGCCCGGTGTCACGATCGTCGGGCTCGCCGAGCGTGCGGTGAACGAATCTCGGGAACGGGTGAGAGCCGCATTGGTCAACTCTGGAGCGGAATGGCCCAAAACTCGGGTCACCGTGGCCCTTCTTCCGGCGTCATGGCACAAGCGCGGGTCGAGCCTGGACCTGGGTATCGCCGCATCGATCCTTGCTGATACCGATCAGGTGCCTCTTTCCGCGGTTAGAGATTGCCTGATGATCGGGGAACTGGGACTCGACGGGTCGATCCGGTCGGTTCCCGGTGTCATCGCTGCGGCTCTCGCGGCCCGCGAACGAGGGGTCGACAGGCTCGTGGTTCCCGCGGCGAACGCTGCAGAGGCGGCCCTTCTGCCGGGACTGCACGTCAGCGGTGTCGCTCACCTTCGCGAGCTCATCGCCGCGATGCGGGGTGAGGCTCCGTGGCCCGATCACGAGGTTGGCGGCTCGGTGGTACATCACCAGCGCGCGGTGCCCGACCTATCCGATGTTCGGGGGCAGCATCAGGCGCGGCGCGCCTTGGAGATCGCGGCCGCGGGAGGTCACCACCTGTCCATGATCGGAACCCCCGGGGTCGGCAAGACGCTGCTCGCCGAGCGACTCCCGGGCCTCCTGCCGGAACTCGATGATGAGGCTGCCCTCGAGGTCACCGCGATCGCTTCGAGCGCCGGCCGACGGATCGAGGGCGGGCTGGTACGGGTGGCACCATTCGAGGCGCCCCATCACACCGCCTCACCCGTATCGGTGATCGGAGGTGGACAGGGAGGGCGCGTGCGGATCGGTGCGGTCACCCTCGCCCATCACGGAGTGCTGTTCTTGGACGAAGCCCCCGAGTTCGATGCGCGTGTCCTCGAAGCATTGCGGCAACCGATCGAAAGCGGTCGTGTCGAAGTCCATCGCGCTGATATCAACGTCGCCCTCCCCGCCCGCATCCATCTGGTCATCGCCGCGAACCCCTGCCCCTGCGGCCGGGGGTTGGGTCGTGGTCGTGATTGCTCATGTTCACCGATGCAGCGTCGACGGTATGCCAGTCGGCTGTCCGGTCCGATCCTCGATCGCATCGATCTTCGCTTGATCCTCGAGCGGCCCAGCGTCGCGGATCTGGGGGAGGAGCCCGAACCCACCAGCGTCGTCGCCGAGCGCGTTCGAGCCGCTCGCGATCGTGCCGGTCATCGTTGGCGTGCCGAACGCACCCTGCACGGCGACCTCGTCCGGGTGAACGCGGATATGCACGGGCCTACTCTGCGTCGACGTTTTCCACCCGATCCGGCCGGTCAGCAGGTCTTGCATGCCGCGTTCGAAAGCGGTGCGGTGACCATGCGAGGGGCGGATCGGGTGCTCCGTGTCGCGTGGACCCTGTCGGATCTCGCAGGTATCGCGCGCCCCGGGCGCGACGAAGTCGGTTATGCGATGTCGCTTCGAGGAGAAGCCCAGGGGTGGGCAGCATGACGATCGAATCCACGGCCACCGACGTCGACGAGCATCAGGCGCGGATGATGCTGCTGCGAGCCTGCGAGCCGTCTGATCCCACGGTGCATGACCTCGTAGCACGCAGGGGAGTTCTCGAGGTGGCCGAGAGCATCGTGCTGGGCACCAGTGGTCTGCGGAATGCGCAGACGCTGCGCGCTCGCCTGCCGGAATCAGCTACCACCGTGGAAGAGGCCGTCTCGGCGGATCTGCGAGCTGCAGAACGCACTGGGGCTCGATTCATCATCCCCGGCGATCCGCAGTGGCCGAGCCAACTCGACGATCTTGGTTCACGCACCCCGCTTGGGCTATGGGTGATGGGTTCCGCGCACCTTCGGCTCTTGGCACTTCGATCGGTCTCGATCGTCGGAGCACGTTCGGCGACCTCCTACGGTGAAGCTCTCGCTCGAACGACGGCGGCCACGCTTGCCGATCGAGGCTGGCTCGTGGTCTCCGGTGGAGCCTTCGGTATTGATGCTGCAGCCCATCGGGGCGCACTCGATGCCGGGGGCGCGAGTGCCTGCGTTCTGGCCGGTGGGGTCGACATGGCGTACCCGCGATCCCATGAGGCGCTGCTGTCGCGCATGGTCACCGATGGATTGCTCATCAGCGAATCAGCGATGGGTGGGGCGGCACTTCGCCAGCGGTTCCTGGCACGCAACCGGATCATCGCGGCGTTGACGCGAGGAACGGTCGTGGTGGAAGCCGCTGTCAGATCGGGAAGTCGCACGACAGCTCGCGAGGCCGCATCGATGCTGCGTCCGGTGATGGCGTTCCCCGGACCGGTCACGTCGGCGATGTCAGCTGGTTGCCACGACCTGTTGCGCGACCGGCAAGCAATCCTGGTCACCTGTGCCGACGACATCGAAGCCATGCTCGCGTCATTCGTCGAACCTGATGAACCCGGCCGATCCCGAAGCGAGCAGGTGATGGCACCCCGTCCTCTGCATTCCAGTGGCGCGGATTCTGCGTCGGATCACGGCGTTGTGGATCCGCAGACACGCGAAGGCAAAGTGCTTGCGGCTTTATCGCAGCAGAGGGCCGCCGAGTTGGATCGGTTGGTGGCACGAACCGGTCTGAGTCCGACCGATGTCCTGGTCGCCCTCGGCCTACTGGAGGCTCAAGGGCTTGCTGAGCGTGGCGATCACGGTTGGCGGGGTATCGCGGCCTAGTCCTGATGCCGTCGGCATCGGTCATCGAGCCGTCGTTCCCGGCGTGGCCCGCAGCGACACCGCGTGCGATCGCGGCACCATGGGGTCATGGCATCGGGTGACACGGCAGCGGCTCTGCCTCCGGACAGTGCCGAGGCGCTCGAGGCGTGGTGTGCGCATCTGGCCGGACAGCGGGGACGCAGTGAGCACACTGTGCGGGCCTACCGGGGCGATGTGATCGACCTGCTGTCCTACGCGGCAGCACGCGGCATCGAAGATCTTCATGAGGTGACCTTGACGCTCCTGCGCGGCTGGCTGGCCGAGCAGACGGCTCGGGGGTTGTCGCGATCCTCTCTGGCGCGCAGGGCCGCAGCTGCCCGCGGATTCACCCGGTGGGCCCACGACCGGGGCCTGATGCCCATCGATGTCGGATCGCGGCTGGCCAGTCCTCGATTGGCGCGCACCCTGCCGACGGTGCTGTCGACATCCGAGGTCGATCGACTACTCGATGACGCGGCGCATGCCGCCGCAGACGAGGACCCATTGGCGGTCCGTGACCACGCGCTTCTGGAAATGCTCTACGGCACGGGTATCCGAGTCAGCGAACTCGCGGCCATGGATCTCGACGACATCGAACTATCCCGGCGCACGGTTCGGGTGATGGGCAAAGGTGCGAAGGAACGCATGGTTCCGTTCGGCATTCCGGCTGAGCGAGCGATACTGCGATGGCGGGATCGGGGCAGACCAGTACTGGTGAATCCGCGATCGGGCCCCGCGTTGTTCCTGGGTGCCAGGGGAGGCCGGATCGACGTGCGAACGGTTCGTGGAGTCGTCGGCGATATCGCTGGACGCGTGCTGGCGGACTCGACGTTGAGCCCGCATGCTCTGCGTCATTCCGCGGCGACCCATGTTCTGGAAGGCGGCGCAGATCTGCGCGCCGTCCAGGAGTTGCTCGGACACGCTTCACTCGGGTCGACGCAGATTTATACGCACGTGTCGGTGGAACGCCTGCGTTCGGTCATCGAGCAGGCCCACCCGCGCGCATAACCAATCGCCAGCGTCAGGTTGCCGGGAGGGCGCGTGCACGGGCGGGTTTCAGCACCGGTCGGGCACGCAGAAGGCGCATCGGATCGGCATAGCCGTCGCGGATCCGCAGTCCCCAGTGCAGGCTGTCGCGGTGCCGGCGGTCGGGTGAGAGGCGGCCGATAGCGTCTCCGGCGCGCACGAGTTGGCCAGCGCTGACGTCGGCCCGGACGGGTTCGTAGGTCGTGCGCACGCCGGGTGCGTGCTCGATGCTGATCACGCCACGACCGGCGATTCTCCCGGCGAAGACGACCCTGCCGGAACCTGCGGCCTGGATGACCGACCCCGGATGCGCCACGAGATCGACACCGCGGTGTCCGCGGGACCACCGGTGTCGGGGCGGATCGAAGCCGCGTCGCACCGTCACGGTGCCGCGAATCGGAGGACGCCACCGGGGGCTGGTCATCGTGGTAGCGACGACGACCAGCCCCGTGGCGGCCGACTCCCCATCGGCTGATCCGGTCAGCTGCGGTCGTGCGGCAGGAGGGGTGGGTGCCAGCAGGACCGCCAGCACGGCGGCGATGAGGATGATCGGCATCCCTCCAGCGTGGTGTCCACCGTGCGGCGGAAGCGATGGCAGATCCCGAACCTGGGGATGGACAGACCCACGGGGGCCAGGGGAGGACAGGCCACCCACCTGCTGGCGGGAAGGGCTATGCTGGCGTGCTGGCTCAACGCAGCGTTTCGACCCCGGTGGTGGATTCGCTGCGGTGGGTACATCGCGCGACCGGCCTCCGGCCCGGACATTCCACCGGGTCGTCGGGTTCGTCATCGGTCCTCGACGCATCGAGGAGCAGGCGTTCACCGGTCGCCAGGGCCAGGGTCAACCGACCCTGGCATGAACCGATACGCGTGCCCGCACCGCGAGTGCACGCGAAGACTGCGTGGGCGGGTCACTCGTCCACCGGCAAGGAGATTGGCATGGCCGTCGTCACGATGCGCCAGTTGCTGGAAAGCGGCGTCCATTTCGGACACCAGACCCGGCGCTGGAACCCCAAGATGAAGCGCTTCATCTTCACCGAGCGCAATGGCATCTACATCATCGACCTGCAGCAGTCGCTGTCGTACATCGACCGCGCCTACGAGTTCGTGAAGGAGACCGTCGCACACGGCGGATCCGTCATGTTCGTGGGAACGAAGAAGCAGGCCCAGGAGCCCGTCGCGCAGCAGGCATCGCGAGTCGGGATGCCCTATGTGAACCATCGTTGGCTCGGCGGCATGCTCACGAACTTCTCGACGGTTCACAAGAGGCTGCAGCGGC
>JAGYOB010000077.1 GCA_018399515.1 Candidatus Nanopelagicales bacterium | reverse complement strand
GTCAGCGATGTGTTCCTCACCTGGGGTCGACTCGAGCGGGGGCTTGACGATGATCGCTCCCACGATTTCTATTTCCGCCAGTTGCGCGACTGGAAGGGGTCGTGGGATCCCAGTGAGATGAACCCGAACGGGATGTCGTTCTATGCAGCAGGGTGCGCATCGGTTCTGGCTCGCGCCCATGCCCGCACCGGGGATCCGATTGCGATCGCGTCCTATCTGGGGACCGGCAAGCGCTACACCGAGGCGATGGTGGAGTTCGCGAATGCCTATGCCGACCAGAACGAAACGGACTACACCAACTTCGTCGATGCCGTGAAATCCGGCCGAATCGTCACCAGCGAGGTTTGATCAGGCCGGCACGACGTCGACGGGGATTCCACTGAGCACCGAGGTTCCGCCCAGTTCGTCAACAGCGGCCACGTCAACGAGGACGTTGACGTTCGCCTCACTCCAGCCGTGCGGGATGCACACGCATCCCATGGTGACGTCATCCTTGATCGCGACGGGCAGCGTGATCGCGCCAACGGAACTCGACACGCGAATATCGTCACCATCAGCGACGCCCAGATCTCGGGCATCGTGGGAGTGGATCATCGCGGTCGGCACATTCGACCCGCCGCTGAGAGTCGGTAGTCCCTTCATCCAGGAGTTGTTGCTGCGCAGTTGCCGACGCCCAATGAGCGTGAAACGACCGGGGTCTGGCTGGCGATCGAGCAACGGTCGAGCCGCCGCGAGAGCATCCAGCAGCACGTCGGGCGCCGCCTCGATCCGCGAGGTCGGGGTGCGCAGAACTTCGGGCAGCCGCGGTTGCAGCGGCCCGAGGTCGATGCCGTGCGGTGCTGCGATGAGCGCATCCAGGGTGAGCCCGTCAGGATGCGCACCGAATCCATCGCCGTAGGGGCCCGAACGGATGCGCAAATCCAGAACGCGATCGACACCACGTCGCTCCCCGACGGCAGTCAGCAGATCGGCCGGGTCCTGACCATGGGCTCGTGAGGCTTCATCGGTGCACGCCTGCTGGGCGACGGTGAAGGCGATCAGGTCATCGACGGCATCGGGTGTCGGCTCCGTCCCGGTGGTGACACCGATAGCAATCGCGGCAAGCTGCAGCAGCACCTGCGCCTCGTCCTTCTCGCCCTCAGGAATGTCGAACACCGGCGGGGAATAGCGGGCCTGGTTGCGCACGGCGAGGTTGTTGAAGACCACGTCGTGGTGCGAGCGCGTCAATGGCGATGCGACCGGCAGGATGACGTCAGCGTGCTGACCGGTCTCGGTCAGGTACGGGTCGACGCACACCACTAACTCCAGGGAGTCGAAAGCAGCGGTCAACCGGTTGCCGTTGGGAGTCGACACGAGCGGATTGCCGCCCACAACGAACACGGCGCGGATGTGTTCCCCGGTTTCGGGATCCGGGGTGTCGATCTCTTCGGCGAGCGCGGAGGTGGGGAATTCACCCAGCACACTCGCCAGGCCGCGCACCCGGGTGCGCCGGCGCCCGGGAATGGTCACGCCACGTCCGACTCCGGGGGTTCCCTCGGTCGTGGGGCCACCGGCGACCGGGAGCGGGAACATCGCACCGCCGGGTGCATCCAGGGCACCGATTGCGATGTTCACCACATCGATCAGCCACGACGACACTGTCGCCAGCGGGATGACATCGCCGTCCAGGGTCAAGCCCGACGTCGTGGTTCCCATCCGGCCGTACACCACCGGGTGCTGCGCCGAACGCAACTGCTCGGCGATGCGCCGAGTCGTCGCGGCGTCGATCCCCGTGATCGCAGCGGTGGCCTCCGGGGTGAAATCAGCGAGTGCTTTCACCAACGTTTCCCACTGTTGCGCATCAAGCCATGCCTCGGCAGCGGCAAAGTTCGGCTCCGGTGCGAGAACGTGAGCTAGGGACGCAAGCCAGAGCGCGTCGCTGCCGGGTCGGATCCCGATGTGCTCGTCGGCGATATCGGCGGTGCGCGTGCGGATCGGATCCACCACGACGAGTCGCCCTCCGCGCTTGCGCAGAGCACGCAGACGCCCGGGCATATCGGCGGCCGTCATCAGCGACCCGTTGGACACCATCGGGTTCGCCCCGAGGATGAGGAAATAGTCGGTGTGATCCACATCGGGAACGGGCACCGACAGCGGTGTGCCGAACATCAACGCTGATGCGGCCTGCTTGGGCATCTGGTCGACGGTGCTCGCAGAGAATCGCTGCATCGTGCCGAGTGCACGCACGAACGCAGGCAGCATGAAGGTGCCGGCCAGGCTGTGCACGTTGGGGTTGCCCAGATAGAGCCCGACAGCATCGGCACCGTGATCAGCGACGATCGATCCCAGTCGGGTACGGATGACGTCGAATGCCTCATCCCACGACGCCTCGCGAAGCTCACCGGACTCGTCCCGGACGAGTGGGCTGCGAAGCCTGCGCGGATCAGCATGCAGTTCGCCCAGCGCCACGCCCTTCGGGCACAGGAA
>JAGYOB010000076.1 GCA_018399515.1 Candidatus Nanopelagicales bacterium | reverse complement strand
ATGGAGACGATCAACACCGAGTTGATCCTCGCCGACATGCAGACACTCGAGAACGCGATTCCCCGCTTGGTCAAGGAAGCCCGCAACGATAAGGCGAAGGGTCCGGTGCTCGCCGCCGCTGAGAAGGCACGTGACGTGCTCGACTCCGGACAGACGCTGTTCGCCGCCGGTTTCGACACCGAGCCGATCCGCGAACTGTTCCTGCTGACCGCCAAGCCGTTCCTGTACGTCATCAACTGCGATGAGACCCAGTTGACCGATGCGGACTTCAAAACACGGATGCGCGACCTCGTCGCACCGGCGGAGGCGGTGTTCCTCGACGCCAAGGTCGAATCCGAACTCGTCGAACTGTCCGATGAGGAGGCTTTGGAGTTGCTCCAGTCGGTCGGTCAGGATGAGTCGGGACTGCACGCGCTGGCGCGCGTCGGCTTCGACACGCTAGGTCTGCAGACCTATCTGACTGCAGGGCCGAAAGAAGCCCGAGCGTGGACGATCCCCAAGGGTGCGACAGCGCCGCAGGCGGCCGGGGTGATCCACACTGATTTCGAGAAGGGCTTCATCAAGGCCGAGGTGGTTTCCTACGACGAACTCGTCGATGCCGGATCGATGGCCGAGGCGAAGTCCCGCGGCAAGGTCCGCATGGAGGGCAAGGACTACATCATGGCCGACGGTGATGTCGTGGAGTTTCGCTTCAACGTGTGAGGCCAGCGCATCCGCTGACCGATCATTCGGCGGCGAGTTCCTCGGCGATCAGCCGGATGCGGTGGGCGAGTTCGATGTCGAGTTGGGTCACGCCACCGGCGCTGTGGGTGGACAACCCGAAGGTCACCGTCCGCCAGCGGATGTCGATGTCGGGGTGATGGTTCATCTCCTCCGCCTCGATCGCGACCCGGTCGACCCCGGTGATCGCGGTGGGGAAGTCGGGGAAGGCGTAGGCGCGGGTGATGGCCTCGGTGGATCCGGTCCAGCCGGGTAGTGAGGCCAATTGCTCGGTGATCTCGTCAGGGCTCAGCGGTCGACTCATACCGAAAGCCTGGCAGGTGCTCGCCCACCGAGCCATTCGGATCCGCTCACAAGATGGCGGCCATTCGGTGAGCGCATCGTCGAAAAAGCGACCGTTTCGTGAGCGGATTCGGGTGAGAGGGACTCGGGTCGAGTGGCCCCCAGGCAGGCCGGCGTGCAAGGCTGGAGGTCTCGGGGAACGGAGGAGCGAGTGAATCTCGCCACGACAGAGGTCAAACGCGCGAAACTGCGCTTCGGGCTTCTCACCGGCGCAGTCGCGCTGCTGGTGTTCCTCACCCTCCTGCTCACGACCCTCTCCGGTGCTCTGATCGGTGCCCTGGTCGGTGCACTCGAAGGCTTGAAGACCGATGGCCTGGCGTATTCGGACACCGCGCGCGACAACATCGCCGCAAGCCGACTGCCGGTGGACACCGTCGACGCGGTCGCTGCGGTATCAGGAGTCGCGGCGGCAGCCGGTATCGGAACTTTGACCACGGCCGCAGAAGTGAACGGCGAGGCCGTCGATATGCAGGTGTTCGGTGTCGATCCGGACGGCCCGGGGGCTCCCAGCGGCCTCACCGACGGGCGCCTCCCGCAGGCCTCGAACGAGGCTGCCGTCGACGGAGGCGGCGTCGCCATCGGCGATGTGATCGTGCTCGATCCATCGGGGGTCGAGTTGACCGTCGTGGGTTTGCTGCGCGGGGCCCAGTTCAACGCGATCCCGACCGCCTATGCAGACCTGGCGACCTACGAGAACATCGTGACGCTGAGTTTTGCGGGTTTGCCTTTCGTGCCTATCAACGCCGTTGCGTTCGATATCGCTGAGGGAGCGCAGATCGCTGATGTGAGCGCCGCGATCGAATCCAGTGTCCCCGGTGTGCGTGCCTATGCGCTCGATGATGCTGTGGCACTGATCCCTGGCATCGAATCGATCACCCAGAGTTTCGGCATCCTGGTCGGGCTCACCTTCGTCATCGGCATCGTGGTGATCGGGTTCTTCTTCCTCATCCTCACGGTGCAGAAGCTCAAGGCGTTCACACTGTTGCGCGCCATCGGCACGACCACCGGACGTCTGGCGCTGTCGGTCTCATTGCAGATCGCGTTCGTCGTCATCCTGGCCTCGGTGATCGCCGTCGGTTTGGTGCTGTTGGCGGTTCAGGGACTCAGTACGGGCATCCCGGTCACGCTGGAGCCTGCGACGATCATCGTCACGGTGCTTGCCGTGCTGGTCTTCTCACTGATCGCCGGTCTGCTCAGTATCCGCCGGATCGTGCGCATCGATCCTGCCTCCGCGGTGGGAGCGCGCTGATGGGGACCGCCGGGATGCTCGCGACTGCTGAGATCCGCCGAGGTCGCGGTCGTTTCGCCGCGGTCGTGTCCGCGCTGTCGCTCATCGTGTTCTTAGTCTTGATCCTGGCCTCTCTCGCCGATGGGTTGTTCTTCGGGGCAACCGGTGCGGTGCGGTCGACGACGGCGAACGCCTACGGGTTCTCCAGCGACGCGGAGGGTTCGCTCATCCGTTCGCGGTTGGACGTCGCGGATGTCGATCGTTTCGCTGCCGCGCCAGGGGTGGAAGCAGCCGGCCCGGTGGGGGTGCTGCTCACCGGAGGCATCGGGCCCGAAGGCGAGTTGGACCTCGCGGTGTTCGGTCTCGCGATGGGTGGTCCGGGAACGCCCACGACCCTCGTCGATGGGCGCCTGCCTGAGCCTGGAGAGGTCGGTGTCGCGGCTGCGGATTCCCAGCTGCAGCGCTTCGGAGTCCAGATCGGCACCACCGTCTCGGTCGGTGGGGAATCGGCTCAGATCGTCGGCATCGTCACCGACTCGGCCTATCAACTGCAGCCGACGATCTGGACCTCGGTCGACACCTGGCGCGCAATGCGCGATGCGGTCCGGCCCGAACTCCGCGGGCAGCCGACCTCCATCAACTCTGTCGCGATGATCGTCTCCCCGGATGCTGACCTCGCTGCGATCGCCGCCAACATTCCCGAGACCACGGTGCTGACGGCAGAGGCCACCGGGCTGGCGATTCCCGGAGTCGAGCAGCAGGCCTCGACGCTGAACTCGATCATCTACACCACACTGGCCGTGGCCGCGCTCGTCGTCGCACTGTTCTTCGCCCTGCTGGTGCTGGAAAAGCGCGAGTTGTTCGCCGCTCTCAAGGCGCTGGGCACTCCGACATCACGCCTGGGAGTCGCCGTCATCGTTCAAGCGCTGGTGTCCTCTGCGCTCGGCGTCGTGTTCGGGACCCTCGTCGCGCGCGGTTTCGGTCTTCTCATTCCCGCGGACGTACCTACGCTGTTCCGCACCGACACGCTCATCACGATCGCCGTGTTCACCCTGGTGGCCGGGTTCGTGGGTGCGGTGTTCTCCTTGCGCCGTATCGCCCGTATCGATCCCGCCACCGCTATCGGAGGTGCCCTGTGATTCCTGGAGGTGCTCTGTGACCGCATCCGACACACCTGATCCCGTCGTGCAAGCGACCGAGTCAGGCAGACTTGGCAGCGGACCTGACCCCGCCGCCGATGCAGCCGCCCATCCGGATGCGCTCCTGCAGGTGCGGGATGTCACGAAGGTCTATGGGTCCGGGCACACCGCCGTCACCGCACTTGCTGAGGCCACACTCGCGGTAGAAAAAGGCGAGTTCGTCGCACTTCTGGGGCCTTCGGGTTCGGGCAAGACGACGCTCATCTCGATCATCGGTGGGTTGCTCGCGCCGACGAGCGGATCGGTGACCATAGGTGACACCGATGTGACGTCCCTGTCGAGCAAGGAACTGACGCGGTTCCGCGCCGCGCGGGTCGGCTTCGTGTTCCAGTCGGCGAACCTGGTGCCGTTCCTCACCGCGCGCGAGAACCTGCTGTATGTCGC
>JAGYOB010000075.1 GCA_018399515.1 Candidatus Nanopelagicales bacterium | reverse complement strand
GCGTTCATCGTCATTGCGGTGACAGTCACGGTGTATGGCCTGTCCGCGATTCCCTTGGCCCGGGCTCTGGGACTGCGGGCAAAAGCCGATTAACGTGCGCTGGCGAAGTCGAGCCGGCCAGTGACATCGCGCTGATCCCAGACTCGAGCCCACCATCCACTGCAATCCGACGCAATCTCCCTGGATGCCGGACGTCGGACATCACAATCACCTGAGTCGCCTTGGCAGTGGTCTTGCCCCCCTGCATAAAGTTAGTCATAATTATGACCATGTCGACCCATTCGCTCGCCGAGGCCAAAGCCCATCTGTCTGAACTCGTCGGCCGAGTGCAGGCCCATCATGAGCGCGTGACCGTCACCGTGCACGGCAAACCTTCCGCCGTGTTGCTTGCACCCGATGACCTCGAGCGACTGGAAGAAACCATCGCCGTTCTCGCAGACTCCAGCCTGATGAAGCAATTGATCGATTCGGAGTCCGATCTTGCGGCCGGTCGAACCGAACCTCTCCAGGATGTCCGCGAGGCCATGCGAGCGCGTGGCTGGTCGGGTTGAGCACGTATTCCCTCCGCATGACTTCGACGGTGCGTCGACAACTCGCCGAAGACCTCCCCGAATCGATCGCTTTCGCCGCATTCGATTTCATCAACGGACCACTGCTCGACAACCCGCAACGCGTGGGAAAGCAACTGACGCCGCCCTTGGATGACCGATGGAGCGCCCGGCGCGGGACGTACCGCATCATCTACCGCATCGATGAGCAGGAACATCGGGTAACGGTCATCGCTATCGCATCCCGCTCAGATGCCTATCGAATGCCATGATCCGCATCTGGCGAAACTTCTGATCACCACAGGCGGTTTCAGCCGATCATGATCCCGGCCCGTTGACCAGCACTATCGGCTACCGTGTGTATACCGAATAGGGGCAGCCTTCAGCGGCTCGGCGCACTGTCGTCCTTCGGCTAGGTTCGCGATGAACCTGTTCCCGTCGTCGTCAGGAGTCGCCATGGGCACCTCACCTGAGCCCCCGACGGCGCCGATACCTTCGCCCACTCGTCGGATTCTGGTCGTGGAGGACGAGGGATTCACTCGCGCTGCCGTCAGCGCGGCGCTGGAATCCGCAGGATTCTCTGTAGAGGCCGTAGCCACCGCGGCCGAGGCTCTGCGCGTTCTCAATGAGCATGATCCGCACGCGCTGGTGACCGATCTTGATCTGGGATCAGGGCCCAACGGCGTGGATCTCGCGTGCCGGGTGGCCCAAGAGCGACCGTGGGTTGGGCTGGTGATCCTCACCGCTCACCAATCGGTGCAACTCGCCGTCGGCTCGACCCAGGGCCTGCCAGCAGGATCGGTGATGCTGGTGAAATCCCGGCTGGGATCCATGCACGATATCGCCTCCGCTATCGAGCAATCGATCTCCCAGGCTGTGCAGGAACCGTGTGATGGCGACGTTCTCGATCCCCGACCGGTCGTGAGCCAGGTGCAGGCCGAAACCCTCCGGTTGATGGCCGAGGGTCTGTCGAATGCCGGGATCGCGCAGCGACGCGGAACAACATTGCGTGCCGCCGAGGCTTCGGTGCAGCGGACTTTGCTGGCCTTGGGAATCGCAGCGGATCCCGCACTGAATTCCCGCGTCATCGCGGTGCGGATGTGGCAGGCGGGTCAGGTCACTGTTCGCTGACCGCGCGCTGCTGATCCGCGCGCTGAGGAGCCCCTGGGCCCTGTCCATCGGGCTGTACGCGACATTCCTGCCGCTGTTCATCCTCGGGGTCTACTCCCGGTCGAGCCCACCCGATGCTCGACTGGATCCACTGATGCGCATCACCACGTCCATCATCGCTCCGCTCATCGGATTCGCTGTCTACACCCTCGCTGTGATGGTGATGCGCAAGCGGCTCCTGCAGACTCCGCTGTGGCTGCCTCCTTTACTGTGGATCACAGCCGGCGCAGTGACCTCGACGTCAGCGGCCCTGCTGCGCTCAGCCACCACCGATCAGTACACGATCGACGGCCTGAACATCGCCTTGAATGCCGTGTTCACCCTCGTCACGCTCGGGATCGCCACAACCGGCTTCGCGTCACTGACCGAACGACGCCGGCAGACGCAGGTCCTTAAGCGACAACGCGCCCAGCTCCTGGATCTGCGAAGCCAGGCTCAGGCTTTCGCTGTCGAGCAGTCCACGAACCTCCTGGCGGTGATCGCGCAGGTGGTCGGACCAGAAATCCAGCGTCTGCGTACCCGCGTTGTGGATCTTGGTATCGATCCGAGTATCGACAGGTTGCAATCGCTGCAGAACGAGATCGCCCGGGAATCCACCCAGATGGTGCGAACGATCAGCCACGAGATGGTTCCGCAAACCGAGCGAATCGACGTGACGCCTACCCCGATCCTATCGACCTGGCCGGACAGTCTGCGGCTCATCGCCGGTGCCCGGATCAGCGTTCCCCTGACCCTGCTGGCTGCACTCTTGTTGTTCATCGCACAGTTCAACCTCGGCT
>JAGYOB010000074.1 GCA_018399515.1 Candidatus Nanopelagicales bacterium | reverse complement strand
ACCCCCTGGGCGACGAACCACTCGCCCGCCTCCTTGTAGAAACCGGGGCTGTAGGCGTAGTACTCCGCACTGTCCGCGTACGTGTGGTGCCAGCCGGTATTCACGATGACGATGTCGCCCGGGCGTACCGGCGTCTTCGCTGCCGCCGCTTCAAGGTGCTCCGGCATGATCTTTTCCCACTTCCCCATCGGCACGTCCAGCACGACGCCAGTGCCGAAGAAGGCGCTCAGCGGGATCTCGTCAAGAAGGGGCGTCCCCTCCACCACGTGACCAGGAGCGTCGATGTGGGTGCCGGAGTGCATGACGGTCGTGATCTTCTGCGTCAGAACGCGACTCTTGGCCATACCGTGCAGTCGCTCAATCTTGACATCCTCGAAGTAGGGCCAGCACGGCTGGCCCAGGCCCCACGAATGCGAGAGATCAACGAATTCCAGCTGGGATTCAGCCTCGCCCAGTGGCCATGTGTACGTCATCAAACATTCCTTTCGAAAGAGATGGGGTGTCAGCGGTTTGGGTCGGCCAGTTGCGTGCGGATGTGTGTCGCGAGTCGGTCAGCGGCCTGGTCGCGGGATCCTGGGGCCCAGCGGAGGAATCCTTGACCGGACTTGGCGCCGCAATCGCCCCTGTCGACGAGCGCGCGCAGATGCGGACTCGGATGCGGATCGCGGCAGATGTCGGGCAGGACGGCCTCGTGGATGGCCAGGGTCAAGTCGAGCCCGACGTAGTCGGCGTTCTCGATCGGTCCCATCTGTCCGAGGCGCAGGCCGATGGTGTTCTTGACCACGAGGTCGACGGTCTCCGCGTCGCATACTCCGGTGGCGACGAGGTCGATCGCCTCTCGCCACAGGGCGTGCTGAAGGCGGTTGCCGACGAATCCCGGCACGTCCCTCTCCACCCGAACTGGGAGCTTTCCGATGCCCGCCAGAAAGGCGACGGTTCGGTCCACCGTGGATTCCGAGGTGCGTTTGCCTCGCACAACCTCCACGATCGGAATCAAGTCCGGTGGATTCCAAAAGTGGGTTCCGATGCATCGGGACCCGTCCTTCACGCTGCGTGAAATCTCGGAGATGGGAAGGACCGATGAGTTCGAGCACAAAACCGCGTCCGCATTGACGTCTGCCATCTCGGCGAAGAGAACCTGCTTAGTGGCGAGGTCTTCGACAATCGCCTCAATCACGAAGCTCGATGACGCTACGCCCTCGTCGATGGATGCCGTACCGACGATGGTGCCCTGAGGAGCCATCGCGCGCGCAGCCGCCAATCCGGATGCGAGAACCTCAGGGACCGGCTCGACCAGCGTGACTGCGATTCCCGCGCTGGCCACGAGTCCGGCGAGGCGACGGCCCATAAGCCCCGCGCCGACGATGCCGACGGACGAAATGACGTCGCTCTCAGTCAGCACGCGGTGTAACCACCATCGAGGTAGAGCACGTGTCCTGTGACGAATGACGAGGCGTCGCTCAACAGATACTGAAGCGCGCCGACGAAGTCCTCCGGCTCGGCGAACCGATTGAGAGGAATGCGGGCGAACATCGCCTCGCGTGCGGCGCGGCCGTTCTCGTCATCGGCGTACATCCAGGCGGTGAGTTCGGAGCGAAAGACAGTGGGAGCGATGACGTTCACCCGGATACCGGCCGGCCCCCATTCGGTCGCCAGTGTCTTGCCCAGCAGGTCGACTGCGGCCTTGGACGGACAGTAGGCGGAGTATCCGGCAGGGTGACCAAGCCTGCCGCGAGTCGACGAGACGAGGACGACCGAGCCACCGTCGCCCTGGTCGAGGAAGACCCGGCCGGCCGCCTGGCACATGAGCCACGAACCCTTGACGTTGGCGTCCATCACCGACTCCCAGTCCTCGACGGACTGGTCGACGATCGGGGAGACCTTGTTCATGCCCGACGCCACCAGCATCCCGTCGAGGCGCCCGAAGGACTCCACGGCTGTCTGGATGATCGCGCGCGCAGTCTCAGGAGTGTCCGGCCGGTGGGGTGCGATGGAGACGTGACCCGCCAGCGCCGGCTCGGCGGCGAGTTGCTCGAGGGCCGGGAGATTGCTGCCCGCCAAAGTGACGTTCGCGCCGGCGGCGCCGAGCCCGAGGGCCGCCGCACGCCCCATCGCCCCGGATGCGCCGCTGATCACCAGGGAGGAACCGACGAGGTCGAAGCGAGAGGTGGGATCCAGGGCCGTCATAGGGCGGACGTTAGTCGGCACAGGTGGACGAGTCAAGCAAAATTCTCAGAGTGCGGGCATTTCATCCTGCATTCTAAGAATTTAGGTTCGGAGGACCTCGGATCTGCACTGCTGTCGCCGGATTGATCAGGGACGCGGCAGATATTGACAAGATGTCATTTGGGGGCGACCCTGACGCGATGGCGCTGATGACGGCACGGAGAATGCGTTCGCGAGCCGCCCTCCTGGTCGCACTGCAGGAGGTTCTTCTCGATCCCACCTCGCCCGGGGTCTCGGTTCCGCGGGTCGTCAGCCAGTGCGGTGTAGCGCAGGGCACGTTCTACACCTACTTCGATTCTCTGCAGGACGCCATCGACGCAGTGGGTGAGTTGCTGCTGACAGAGCACAGCCGAGTACTGGCAGGCGTCACGTCGCGTGCCGTCGACGCAGCCGACATCGTCGCTCGGTCGGCGCGGCAGACGCTCATGCTCGTCGCCTACCGAACAGATGTGGGTCGCCTGATGTTCGATTCGGGTCTGCCCGTGGATCGACTCGCTACAGGCTTGCGCGCCCACCTGGACGCCGATCTGCTGCTCGGCGTCAACCGCGGCGACTTCGCCGTAACGCACATCGACGTCATGCGCACCGTGGCCGCTGGCACGATCCTGGGTGCAGCGCTGGATCTTCACCGAGGTCGCCTACCGGTCGAGGCAGTTTCCGAGGTCGCGCTGCGCATTCTGATGATCCTCGGCGTCGACGTGCGCCAAGCACAACGCCTCGCCTTCGCCCCGCAGGAGTTCGTCGATTGGGCCCCCTTGCCACTGACCCCGAGTATGGAGAACTGAGATGGCCAACTCAGCAGTTGCCCGCGCCACCACCTACACCCGCGGTGATGACGGCTATGAACACGCGCGTCAGGGCTCGCTCTGGCGAACGAACACGCCCGATCGGTTTCCCGATCGGATCGTGGAGGCGAACTCTGTCGAGGATGTGACCGCGGCGGTGCGGGCGGCAAAGGCAGCGGGCCAGCAGGTCAGCGTGTGCTCCGGCGGTCACAGCTGGTCGGCCAACCACGTCCGAGACGGTGGGGTCCTCATCAATCTGTCCCGGCTTCGGTCATTCACCGTGGACCCGATCACCATGACCGCCACCGCGGAGCCAGGGATCGGCGGCAGTGTCCTCCTCGCCGAACTGATGAAGCGGGGTCTGTTCTTTCCCGTCGGCCACTGTCGCGGAGTCGCGATCGGCGGCTACCTGCTCCAGGGTGGCTTCGGGTGGAACGGGCGGGCTCTGGGTCCAGCGTGCTCCAACGTGATCGCCATCGACTACGTCGACGCGAACGGCGATGTCCGTCATGCCAGCGAGACTGAGAACCCCGACATGCTGTGGGCTGCGCGCGGATCTGGCCCCGACTTCTTCGGCGTCGTCGTGCGCTTCCACCTTCGGGTCTTTCCCAAGCCCAGGTTCATCGGCTCGTCGGCGACGGTCTATCGAGTCGATCGACTGGAAGAACTCGTCCGGTGGATCGATCGAGTGGGTCCTCATGTGCCGCCCGAGGTGGAACTACAGTTCGTTATGTCGCGCAGCCCATCCCTCCCCCCACCCCTTCGGCCGCGCTCGGCATCGTCGCCGGTCGTCATTGAGTTGGCCGCGACGGTCATGGCCCCCTCCCGCTTCGCCGCGCGGGCAGCGACCGCCTTCATGTCCGACGCGCCGAAGGGAGCCAAAATTCGCGTCCCTCTCCTCCCGATGCCCATGTCATTGATGTTCTCGGCCGCGATGCAGCACTACCCGGAGGCTAACTGGGAGGCGGACAATCTGTGGACGCACGCTGGCGCGGATGAGTTGATGCCGCACCTGCGGCGCATCGTCGAGACGATGCCCGCGCCGCCAGCGCACATGCTCTGGCTGAACTGGGCGCCGCAGGCCAGCCTGCCGGACATGGCGTTCACGGTGCAGGACCTCACCTACCTGTCGTTTTACGGAGGGTGGCTCAAGGGGACTGCGAGCGCGGCGTCACGCTGGGCCCACGACAACGCCGCGGCCATGCAGGCGCTATCGACAGGAATCCAGTTCGCCGACGACCCAGGTCGCCCCTCGCGTGGTATTTCCGAGGAGGCCCGGTCCAGGCTCGAGGCGATACGCGCCTCTCACGACCCAGAGGGTCGCTTCCGCCGCTGGATCGGCGAGGTGCCGCAGTGAGACTTCCCAAGCCCAAGACGTTCGCGGGCCGTCGGCTCGGTTGGTCGGACGTGGACCTCTCCACCAAACCCTACGCTCGATTCTGGAATCCCGTCATGGCTGGCATCACAGACGATGCCCGTCGGGCGGTGGCCAACAGCCCGATGGCCGAGCCACTTTTCCCCCCGATGGCCAAGGCAATCGGTGCCATTGTCGATTCACCGGTCCAAAGCGGTTACACACTCACGGGTTCGGGCGCGATACACGTCAATCTGCTCACCGAGATGCCGGACGTGACGCCGACGATGATCGATTGGTGGTTCGGCTGGCACAGCGACAGTCCCGAGAGATACCGGCTGTGGCACCCCCTGGCCCACGTACACGCGCAATGGACCACCCCTCCACCGCTCGGAACCACCGGACGGGCCCGATACCTCAACCGGACGTCGGAGGTGGACGAGTACATCGGCAGCACCATGATCCGTGGGGCGATCCAATTCAAGGAACCTGCGGCGCTAGGTCTGCACGATCCGGCCCTCGATGAAGGCCACGACGCCACGGCGGTGTGCGCGCGAATCGGCCTTGTCGACGCGCCGATCGACATGGGCTACCTCGTTCATCATGTGACTTCCGTGCCCGGCGGCAGTGTCATGCGCTCACGATTCTGGATTGGCGGCCCCAATCTCGCCGCACGATCAACCCGACTGCGAGCTGCCGTGCCGGTCGCGAGGCGCATCGTTCAGCTCACCGAACTCGATGCGCGGGCCCTGCTCGTTCACTGTTCCCAGGAAATGACACACCTTGCGGGATTTCTGCCCGCCCTTTACGAACAGGAGTCCTGACATGGCAATCAACCCACAAGGCGCGGACCTTAAGCGGCTGCTGGCTGAGGATGACGGTGGTCCCATCGTGATGCTGAACCTTCTTCGGTACGCCGAGAACGGGGCGGCGCAGTACGAGGAATATGCGACACGAATCGCGACATTCCTCCACCGCTACGGCGGAGAAGTTCTGTACGTCGGCGACGGATCAACAGCCCTGGTCGCCGAACCAGGCCAGGCCTGGGACACGGTTCTGCTGGTTCGTTACCCGAGTCGACAGGCGTTCAGCCGCATGGTCGCTGATCCTGAGTACCAGGCCATCACGCACCTGCGGACGGGAGCCCTCACCGAGGCCGTGTTGCAGGCGACCATTCCCTGGGAGCGATGACCGCGGTACCCAGGGTGGCCGGCGATAGCCACTTCCAGCAATCCTCGAGGCACACGGAGGAATTTGGTGGGGCGTGTTTAGTTTCGCCTGATTCTTGACAGAGTGTATTCGCCTGATGCTTGACACTTCTGGATTGATTATGTCTGATGTGTCGCCTAGCGGGCGACGGATGCTCGTTTTTTCCTGACCTCCTTTGTGTTGTCTCGTAGGACGGTTTTGAGGAGTTCGTGTCCGTCCCAGATGTGCAGGATTTGCTCGCCTACTTGGATGTCGACGAGGCGTCCGGCTCGGTGTTTCCCGACCGAGATTTGCTGCCAGGCCACGCAGACCACGCCGACTGCTGAGACTCGGCGGGCAACCCAGTCGTCTCCGGAGCGGTCGGTGGTCTCCAGTGCCGTGGTGTCGGATGGCCGTGAGGGGGCGGTGGGGGCGCTGAACCGGGATGCGGGGGTGGCCATGTCCAGTGCGTCGTGGGGACGCTCATGGTTGTAGTGGGCGACCCAGGCATCCAATTGCTGTTGGGCGTCGGCTTGGCTGGTGAACACTTTGCCCATCAAGAATCGTTCCCGCAACGTGCGATGCCACCGCTCGATCTTCCCTGTGGTGGTGGGGCTCCTGGGTGCAGTCAGCAGATGATCAATGCCGTTTTCCCGGCAGATCCGGTCGAACAGCACCTCGGTGTGGTTGCGGCCGAAGCGGCCGGTGAACACCTTGCCGTTATCGGTCAAGATCTCCTGAGGAACTCCGTGGATACGCATCGCCTCAGCGAAATGCCCACACACGCTGCGGGCATTCGCCCGGCGCATCAATCCCGCACACACGATGAACCGGGAGTGGTCATCGATTCCGGTGAGGCATTTCAATTCCGTGCCATCAGCGAGCAAGAACCCGCCCACGATATCCATCTGCCACAGCTCCATCGGTGTTCCGCGTTCCCACCGTTTGAACTTCCGATCCCGCCGTCGCCGGGCACCAGGATCAATTTGGTCATGGCGTTTCAACAGCCGGTAGATGCCCGACAAGGACGGCAAGGGCTCTACCCCGTCACGCTCCAACTCATGACGAAGCCGACGGGGACCCCAATGGGAATGCATCCGGCGCATCTCCAGCACCAACGCTTCTACCGCCGCCGGCATCTGATGAGCGCACCCCTTGGGTCGATGCGACCTATCCGCTAACGCGGCCAAACCACCCGCCTCATAGCGGGCCAACCACGCATGCACCGTCTGACGCGACACCCCGAACCGACGCGCCACCTCGACAACCGACTCGCCGTCATGAACCACCAACGAGACCGCCTGATACCTCTGCTCCATCACACTCAGCTCCACCAACATGAGCGAAGTGTCAAGCATCAGCCGAATACGCCGTCAAGAATCAGCCGAAACCGTGTCAAGGAACACCCGAACACAAAACGTCAAGGATCAGCCGAACACTTACAGAATTTGGTGGGGCGGGTGGGGCTCGAACCCACGACCTGTCGGATTATGAGTCCGCCGCTCTGACCAGCTGAGCTACCGCCCCGCTACTGTGCGCATCGACACATCAGCGGT
>JAGYOB010000073.1 GCA_018399515.1 Candidatus Nanopelagicales bacterium | reverse complement strand
ATCGCTGAGCACCTCGGGAACATCGGCGAGGTAGTCGACCAGGCGTGAGGCATCGGCGACCTCGAAATCGGGTGAGTTCATCGAGATGTCGCCAGAGGAACTGCCGAAGCCGCGCGCGGTGTAGGCGAGCACGACGAAACCACGCTCGACCATGAACTGCGCATCCTCGGCGACCGAGGTTTTATTGCCACCGAAACCATGGGCGAGCACGACGGCCGGAGCGGGTGTGGTTTCGGGTAGATACAGATCGGCTTCGAGGGTGACCGGTGTCGGATCGGAGGCGCTCGTCGGTCCGCCCTCGATGGTGATCGCGCTGGGCGTGGTTTCGGCGAATGCGGGCGATGTCCAGATTCCGGGAGCGATCACGAGGGCACCTGCTAGTAGAGATGCATATGCTCCCCGCCCGACAATCGACATCCTTCGACTATAAGTCTCTTCATCAATTCCGCTGTGGGCGCCATCGGTTCGTTCCATACTTGCCGTATGGGGACAGATGTGTTGTTGACGGGATTGCGTTTCGGTGAAGGCCCTCGCTGGCGTGATGGCCTGCTGTGGTTCTCCGATTTCTATCGCCACGGTGTGTACACCGTGGATGAGTCGGGAGTCGAGAACCTCGTGGTGGAGGTGCCCGGTCAACCATCGGGCCTGGGTTGGTTGCCCGACGGTTCACTGCTGATCGTCAGCATGACCGATCGCACGCTGTTGCGCTGGGACGGTTCGACGCTGTCGGACTATGCGGATCTATCTTCGATCGCGACCTTTCACACAAATGACATGATCGTCGATTCGCAGGGTCGCGCCTATGTCGGCAACTTCGGTTTCGATCTGCACCAGGCGATGCTCGAACGCGAGGTGCCTGAGATCCTCGCCGATAATTCTGCGGGAAACACCAGCCTGATCCGGGTCGATCCCGATGGCAGTGTGCATGAAGCCATCGATGATGTGCGCTTCCCCAACGGGATGGTGTTCCTCGATGGGGGCCGAACCCTGGTGGTCGCTGAGACGCTGCGGCTGCAACTCACCGCCTTCGATGTCGCCGAGGATGGTTCGCTGTCGAATCGTCGGGTGTGGGCTTCCACTGCCGCGCAGGGTGTGGCCCCCGATGGCATCTGCACCGATGGCCAGACGGTGTGGGCGGCCGCCGCCCTTGCTCCCATGGTGGTCGGCTACCGCGAGGGTGGCGAGGTCGCCGGCACTGTTGAAACCCAGCAGATCGCCTATGCGTGTGCGCTGGGTGGGGCCGATGGGCGCACGATGTTCATCATGACCGCACCGTCGAGTCACCCTGCCGAGGTGGCTGAGGTCGAAGCGGGCACGATCGAAGTCGCCCACCCGGCCTAGCCGGTGCGGCCGAAGATCACCCGGGTCTCATCAGCTGAGGACATCACCGGGTGGTACTGGACGAAGGCGGAATTGGTCGACGTCGCGCGACGGCTGGGGGTCGCGCGATCGGGGAGCAAGGCAGAACTCACGGCTCGACTTGTTGCCGCGCTCAACGCTTCCGCGGACGGTGCTCCGCCGGTGCGGACATCAACTCGTGCGCGCCCACCGAAGTCCGAGCAGTTGCGGCCACCTTTCGCACCTTCTCAGCCCATCCCGGTTGGACAACCCTTGACTCGGCAGTTGCGCGAGTGGCTCGATGCTCAGGCGGGTCACCCGATTCGAGTGAATCGCCAGATGAGAGCGATGATGCGCGAGCCCGGTGAGCACACCCTCGCTGATCTACTGAAGGCGGCCACAGCACCGGTGTCTGAGACTGTCATCGGGCCGCAGTTCGAGCGCAATCGGTTCTGGCGGTTGATGGCACGCATCCATCCTGAGTGGACCAGGGCGCAACGCGAAAAGGCGTGGCAGGAATTCCGGTCCCGCCCGACAACGGAGCGCGAGGCCATCCTCGCAGGAGTCCCCTAGGCGCTGGCTCGCTCGCGCGCCAGGCAGTGCATCGGGTTATCGTCGCATTCGTGGATGCACCAGATCGCCGCGATGAGTTGTCGTCGCGCGCGTTGACCCAGCCGCATCCGGATCGGCTCTCGCCCGCCCATCCGCTGTATGCCGAGATCTGCCACCGGCACGAGCAGGCGATGGCCCACGGTGAACGCGGCTACCTGGATCCGCAGACCGGGTTCTTCGTGATGACGGCTCAGTACCTTGCCGATCGCGGATTCTGCTGCGGCA
>JAGYOB010000072.1 GCA_018399515.1 Candidatus Nanopelagicales bacterium | reverse complement strand
GAGTGTTTGATGATCTCGGGGATGACGTAGGTGGTGGGCAGCCCATCACCGCATCCGGTTGTGCCCGCTGGGCAGGGCAGGATCGATGGTGGCTGATTGCCCGCCCGCGGGTAGTACATCCGGATGATGGGCTGGATCTCGGAGTTCAAGGTGGCCACACCCGGATAGATCGCCTGCAGGTATTCCTGCGACGGAGTGGGGATCCAGTTCGTCGCCGAGACTCCCTCGGGCAGCGCCGGCGCCATCCAGATGGTGTACGAGCCATCCTCATTCGGCTCCAGCCCGACACCACCGTTGAGCTTCGACTCGATCTGCAACGAGCCCAACTGCGAAACCGGCTGCACCACGCCATAAGTGAGGGGGTCGACGGTGCGCTGCGCAACCGCCAGGTCGATGATGGCGCCCTTCGGCTGCGTGGTTTCGGCATTGACCTGCTGGATCGGTGTTCCCTCCGATGACAGTACCTGCTGCCAGGTCGCCGCAATCGGGAAGGTGTAGGACACCTCGTCCACACCCGGGATGGTTCCGGCCTCGTTCGTCACCGGTGAGGTAGCGATGAAGTAGGCCTTATCCGCCTCGAGACCGAAGTCCGCCGCGTTGTCTCCGAACATGATGGCCGTGCCTGGGCGCAGTGGCCCGACCGCCGAAGCCCCGACGGTGATCGTCGAATCATCGGTGTCGATCGCATACACGGTGGTGCCCGCCTGCGAGTACGCCGTGTTCAACACGCTCGCCTGCGAGATGAAGGGCGCAGCGGCCTCAGAGAAATCCGTCTGATAGATCGTCAGGGACCAGAATCCCAGCAGCGTGTCATCGGCATCGGCTTGGATGGGCGGCAGGATGCCGTCCACGGGCAAGGATCCACTCGCAGCATCCTCGGGTGTGAACGTGATGCTGTAGGTGTTATCCCCCTGCAGCGGATTGGGGCCACCGTCTTCGCGAAGTTGCGTCGAATAGAACCCATCGCTGGGCAGATTGGGGAAACCACCCGCGAAGATCGCCGAGGCTCGGCCCAAATAGCCGATCTTGGTGTTGGCATAGTCTCCGAATTGATCATCACTGTTGATGTACAACCAGTAGTTCGTCTCCGCGGTGGTCGCCTGCAGCAGCCGCACCTTCGCAGCGGTCAATCCCGCCGTGAATCCGCGCTGCAGGGCGTTGAGTTCCGCCTCTCCCCAACCTCGAGGGATCTTGTACCCCTTGGCAGTGAGACCGATCGAGGCGAACTTGCGCAACGTCGCTCGCTGCCCGGCCGAAGGTGAGTAGTAAACGCCTTCGAAGCCTGGCTGCGGTGGCACGTACGAGGGCAGATCCGCAGCTAGCGTGCCGCCGATTCCGGTACTGCGATTGGGCAGCGGGCTGAATCGGATCGCCGCGCCCGCCTGCTCGAAGAACGCCACCGCGTTGTCGGGGACGTTGCGCCACTTGGCTGCCTGCTGCGCCCGCGCGGGACTCACCGGCGGAATCTGATACGCGTAGGGACCCGTCGGATACACCGGGGCATAACCGTTGCGCGTGAACTCTTCGAGGGTGTTCAGCGCGTATTTCTTCGCCACGTTCTCAAATGAGGAGGCGAAACTGCGTGGATCCTCCGGCGGTGCGTTCGGATCGCCGAGGACTCGAGCGAGGATCTCACCCCGGTTGGTTCCCAGGCTGATGACGGGGAACGTGACGCCGTCGATGGACGCTTCGGTGAGTTTCGCGTACTTCGACTCAGGGCCGACGACGAGGTAGTGGACCGTCTCATCGCTCGGGGTTGTCCGCGTGCCGGGGTCGGCCACCGTGTTGACGAAGGAGTCGAGGACCTGGCTCAACTGGAATGTCCCGTTCGATGGCGGAACGGTGTAGACGAGGTCTTGGCGCTTCAGCGACAGGGACGCATTGAGGTAGATCACCGATGCGTTGCCGGCATTCGTCGACGCGTTGTCCCACTGGGCCGCATAGGGCGCATACGCGATGGTGTTGTACGGCGCCGTCACCAATTTGTTGTATCGATTGAATCGATAGCTGAATTCCGGGGCGAGCGCCCAGATCGCAGCCTGGCGTGCCGTCCGGCGGATCTTGCGCAGCTTCTTGGGGGTCGACGCAGCTGCCGATACAGACGTCTCGCTCGCCGAAACACGCTCCGTGCCAGTGGCGATACCTGTGGAGGGCACGACCATCAATCCCGCGACGAGTGCACCTGCCACTCCTGCGAATACGGTGCGTGATCGAGGTGATGCGCTCACGGTTGTTCCCTTCATCGATGAGGCCTACGAACGCGACACTAGGTCGTGCTCCCTGTCGAAATCCTGAATTGAATATCGCCACATTCGGTTAACACTCGCCGCTGGGTCCTCACGGGTTTCCACCGACTCGCTACTCGCCCAGCCCCGTCAGGCGTTCACCGGGTCACCGAAGAACCACTGACCCGACGGCAATCCCCCCACGCCATCGGCCCAGGGAGCAACGCGCGGCTCGATCCTCTTGGTGTCCACCTGCTGCTGCAGCAGGGCCGTCAACTCCGCGATCGTGTCGGCATACCGCGGATCTCCATAAAGATTCGTCAACTCCAGGGGATCCTCCTCGACGTTGTAGCACTCCCACTCATCGGCAGCGGGGCCGTTCTGCCCGGGCCGCGGATCCGTGTATTTCACCGTGGTCGTCGTCGTCTTATCGCCCTCCGCATTCACCGCCCCCTGGGTGTAGTTCAAGACATCGCGGGTTCCCGGGGTCGTCCAGAATTGCGGGTTGTCCCAGTATCGGGTGAGCTTCCACCGCTGCTTGGCACCATCCGCACCGGTCGGCAGCATCGCGATGACCGTTTCGAGATGGTTCGGTTGGATGACCGGCTGGTAGTAGTCGCCGTTCCATGAGATCTGTTCTGCACCACGGAACGCCTCATCATCGGTCATGAAGAACTGCGGAACCTCATCGAAGTCGGATTCATCCTGCTCGCCGAGAATCAGCCCGGACAGGTCGCGCCCTGGCAGGGCGTGGACCTGGGTATGGCTGGATCGCAGTCGACGTGCCACTGAACGTTCCGAGATGCCCGCCAAGCCCAGCATCGTCGGCAGCAGATCCGCGTGGCTGGTCAGCACGTTGGTCGACGTCGCCTCGGAGAAGAGCTGCGGATTATGGATGACGAACGGCACGCGCACGACCTCGTCATAGGCGGTATGCCACTTCTGGTGCAAACCACCGTGAGCACCGAGCAGCTCCCCGTGATCAGACAGATAGATCACGATGGTTTCGCGGTACTCACGACGGGATGAGGTCAAGGCACGAAGGACCCGACCGATCTGGATGTCGACGTTCTTCTGCAACTGGTAGTAGAACCGGTGCATGAGGGTGTTGTTATTGGTGGGCTGCAGCGCAAAGGGATAGACCTCGCGATAACTCGCCTGGCAGGACGGCTTACGGCTGAGGTCCTCATCCGCCGACACCGCGTATCTGTCATCGAACAGATCAGAGGGGACATTCGAACCTTCGAGCTGGCGCGCCAGGTACATCTGTGGATCCGCCAGGGTCAGGTCACCCCACAGGGTGATGTCGTGGGGATTGACGAATGAGGTGACCACGAGCCACGGCTTGGAACTCCTGCGCAGATCACGCAGCAACCGTGCGCCCTGACCCGCGAAGTGTGCGTCTCGGCCTCGCCCGTCCGGCCCTGAGGACGCGGAGTTCAACGGGTTCGATCCGTGCGGCTCCGGACCGATCCAACCGTCGAATCCATAGGCGGCCAGCCTGTTCGCCTCGAGATACACCTCTTCCAACACCGGATCCCGGCGCAGTTCGGCGGTATAGGAAGGCAGCGCGTTATAGGAACCGGGTTGATACAGGTCGGCATCCGAGACATGCCACTTGCCCTTGTAGAACGTGTCGTAGCCGGCAGCCCGGAACCATGCCCCCATCGTCGGAACGGTCGTCGGGTCGAGCCAGTAGAGGTCATCCTCGATCGCGCTCTTGGCCGCACCCGAGGTCTGGGTGACGCCATGCAGCGAGGGGTACTGACCGGTGAAGAACGATGCTCGGCTCGGGGCGCACGCGGTGGCCATGATGTGGTGATTGGTGAATTGCATCCCGCGCGAGAACAGCAGGTTCTGCGAATCCAGATTGTCCCGACGCCACTGGGCCAGCGTCGGGGACTCATATGTGACCGGATAGCGCTGCTCATCGACGACGACGACGAGGAAGTTCGGCCGCTTCTTGAGTCGACCACGGGGTGTGAACGGCGGTAGATCCGCCGCTTGCGCAGGGCTCGTCCCCATCGCTGCCGCACCGGCGAGGACCCCGGCCGCCCCGATTCCCTGCAGGACTCGCCGCCGACTCAGCCCGCTGTCGTCTGCCATGTCCGCTCCTGCACCCGTGCCTGGAAGCACCATCCCCGCATGGGCAGGCTATGAGCGATGGTCGCGCTATCGCAGGGCCAGGCTCCTCAGGCATTCGGTTTTCCCTCGCCTGCGCCCGCGGACCGCTGGCAGTTCCCGCCCCGGGGCACGAAGACGTGCGCGAATCCGCCAGATTGGCGACTTTCGATCAGGCCGTCACGCTGCGCCGGTGCTCCTCGAGAGCTTCGACGATCGTCTCGACCCGCACGATGCGAGCCGCCTCGTTCATGTGCACACCATCGAGCCAACCCACGGGAACACCTCGGGCTTGCGCGTCTTGAAAAGCGCCGGCGAAATCGATGATCCACAGATTCGAGTACTCGCCGGCCTTGCGCTCCAGCACGTCATTCGCCGGCTTGGGGTCGGGCAGCCGGTCATAGCCGTGCGGCCCGAACCACAGGTTGACCCAGTACACAGTGATATCCGGACCGAGCGCG
>JAGYOB010000071.1 GCA_018399515.1 Candidatus Nanopelagicales bacterium | reverse complement strand
AGCCGCCACATCGCGGGCGGATGCAGGTACCGGTCGAGCCTGCGGATCCCACCGGGCCAGGCTGTCGACACTGGTGAATGCCAGGAGCCCACGCCTGCCGTCAGCCTGAACCAAACTGACGGTAGCCATGTGGCTGGATTTATCGACCGAGATCTCGCGTCCGGCCGGATCGGCCGCAGTTCGCGACTCGTCGAGCACCGCCACCACCGGCACGAGCAGGCGTGCGGCGGTGAGCGCGGTCAGCACATCGGCGTGCGCTGCCCGGTCCTGTGCGTACCGGTGCAGGGCCTCACGTAACGCCGTCGGCGCCGATCCGTCGTCACCGGCGAACCCGGTCGGCACCTCCAGCCGCCGCCCGTCTCCATCCACCATGCCGCTGCCTCTTCTCGTGCTGCGCTCGCGCCGTTTTCGTCGAATACGTCTGGTCCTACAGCCGGCAGGCGTGGATATCGGTTACCAGGATCCCGCGGGCACCGAGCGCGTACAACTCATCCATGATCCGGTGCACATCTCGGCGGGTGACCATCGCACGAACCGCAACCCACGCCGGATCGTGCAGGGGCGAGATCGTCGGCGATTCGATCCCGGGGGTCACGGCGCAGGCCTGCTCGACCTTCTGCGCAGAGATGTCGTAATCGACGAGAACATAGGCCCGTGCAACCATCACGCTGTGCAACCGACGCACGAAGTTGTCTACAGCCGGATCGGGTTCGGCGCCAATGCGTCGCACTAGGAGCGCATCGCTGATCAGGATCGGTTCACCGATAACTTCGAGGCCTGCCTTGCGGATCGTGGTTCCCGTCGCGACGACATCCGCCACCGCGTCAGCCACGCCGAGCGCCACCGCATTCTCGACAGCGCCATCAAGTCGGACAACTTCGGCGTCGATGCCCTCACGCCGCAGATAGTCGGCGAGCAGTCCGGGGTAGGAGGTTGCGATACGGCGCCCGGACAGATCCTGCACTGTCTGCGCGGTGCCTACGGGCACGGCCAGCCGGAAGGTGGAGCCCGCGAACCCCAGCGCCATGATCTCCTCGGCTGTGGCGCCTGAATCCAGCAGCATGTCGCGCCCGGTGATTCCGACGTCCAAGGTGCCCGATCCGACATAGGTTGCAATGTCCTTGGGACGCAGGAAGAAGAATTCCGCATCGTTATCGGGGTCCTGTACGACGAGATCGCGCGCTGCTGCGGCATGGAGATACCCCGCCTCGGACAGAATCGATCGAGCCGGTTCGGCGAGCTGACCCTTGTTCGGGAGTGCGACGCGCAGCACAGGTGGCCTTTCGCTGAAGTGACAGTATGGGAGGACGGCTACAGCCGTCGGTAGACATCTTCCAAGGTGAGGTCCTGCGACACCAGGAGCACCTGGAGGAAGTACAGCAACTGGGCGACTTCCTCGGCAGTCCGGTCTGGACCCTCGTATTCGGCAGCCATCCACACCTCAGCCGCCTCCTCGACGATCTTCTTGCCGATGGCGTGGACGCCTTCGTCGAGGAGTCGTGTGGTGCCGCTGGGTTCCGCCGTCGACTGCTTCTTGGCTCGAAGCTCGACGAACAGTTCCTCGAAAGTCTTCACGAGCGCCCAGCCTACGGCGTGGGAATGCCTCGCAGCACCAAGGCCGTAGCCAGCGCAGCATGAGCGGCTTCGCGACCCTTGTCCTCGCTCGACCCCGGGAGTCCCGCTCGATCGAGAGCCTGCGTCTCGTCATCGCAGGTGAGCACGCCGAAACCGATCGGAACCCCGGTGTCCAAGGCAACCCTGGTCAGGCCGCTCGTCGTCGCTTCGCAGACGAATTCGAAATGCGGGGTTCCCCCGCGAATGATCACCCCGAGCGCGATGACCGCGTCAACCCCGGTCAATGCACAAGCACGAGCGACGATGGGCAACTCGAAGGCACCTGGCACACGCACCACCGCAGCATCGACGCCCACCTCGCGGCAATAGGCCGAGGCCGAACCCAGAAGGCCGTTCATCACCACGTCATGCCAGGAGGCGGCGACAATCGTCACTTTCAACCCAGCGACATCACCCACATCGGTCGATGGCGCTCCACCGCCACTCATGATTCAGGCGTTCCTTCTGGACCGTCGGGCATGTACAACTCGTGACCCATACGAGCCGCTTTGGTCTGCAGGTAGCCGATGTTGTGCTCATTCGGTTCGATGACGAGAGGTACCCGCTCGGATATCTGAAGTCCGTAGCCCTCCAAACCGGCTCGCTTCGACGGATTGTTCGATAACAACCGCATGGAGTGGATCCCCAGATCTGCGAGGATCTGGGCTCCCATTCCGTAATCGCGGGCGTCCATAGGCAAACCCAGATCCAGGTTGGCATCGACGGTGTCGCGCCCGGAGTCCTGCAATTGATACGCCTGCAGTTTGTGTAACAGGCCGATCCCCCTGCCCTCATGACCGCGCAGGTACAGCACGACACCGCGACCCTCCCGCCCCACGGCGGCCATCGCTGCGTGCAGCTGGGGCCCACAGTCGCATCGCTTGGATCCGAGTACGTCACCGGTCAAGCACTCGGAGTGGACTCGGGTCAGCACCTCATGACCATCGCCGATGTCGCCGCACACCAGCGCGACATGCTCGATGCCATCGAGCCTGTTGCGAAATCCGACGACACGGAAGTCGCCGTACTCTGTGGGGAGTTTCGCTTCTGCGACTCGCTCGACGTGCTTCTCTCGACGAGCGCGATGGGCGATGAGATCGCGGATGGAGATCATCACCAGACCATGCTCATCGGCGAACGCGCGGCACTCGGGAGCCCGCATCATGGAACCGTCATCATTGACCAGCTCACACAGGGCCCCCGCAGGAGCAAGGCCCGCCATACGCGCAAGGTCCACTGATGCCTCGGTATGGCCGGCGCGACGCAGAACTCCACCATCGACGGCCCGCAGGGGCATCACATGACCGGGTCGTGCGAGGTCATAGGGCTGGGTCCCGGGATCAGCCAGAACCTTGATCGTGTGCGACCGATCTCGCGCACTGATACCCGTGGCCTCGACATCACGTGCATCAACGGAGACGGCGTAGGCCGTGCCTCGCGCATCCTCATTCACCGCCGTCATCGGTGGCAGCCCGAGGCGATCGAGATCAGGACCGGTCATCCCCACGCAGATGTATCCGGAGGTGTACCTGATCATGAAGCCGGTCAATTCCGAAGTGGCCAGGGACGCCGCGAAGATCAGATCACCCTCGTTCTCTCGACCGGGATCATCGACGACCACAACCGCTGCGCCAGCCCGTATTGCAGCGACAGCATCCTCGATCGAGTCCAGCAGGACCTCATCGTGCCCGCTCACCTGCTGCGCTGCGGCGCCTTCGACGGTCATCGGGTCTCCTCGCTCACAGAGCCACTCGCGGGTTCAGGGGTGGACGAACCGTATGCCAAGGCCCGTTCGACGTACTTGGCCAACACATCGACCTCGAGGTTCACCGTCGCTCCCACTTCTCGCAGCCCCAACGTGGTCTCGGCCAGAGTCGTGGGGATCAGTGAGACCGAGAACCAATCTCCGTCATCTCCCATCTGCGTCTCGACCACGGTCAGTGACACGCCATCCACCGCGATGGAGCCTTTTTCGACCACGTACCGCGCCAAGCGCGATGGCAGTCCGATTCGCACGATTTCCCAGTGATCCGTCGGTTGGCGGTCGATGATGACACCGGTGCCATCGACATGGCCCTGCATAAGGTGACCACCCAGTCGGGTCGACGGTGTCACGGCACGCTCCAGATTGACCTCGCTGTCGACATCGATATCGGCGAGAGAGGAGCGCACCAGCGTTTCGCGCATCACATCGGCGTCGAAAACGTCACCGTCCAGATTCGACACCGTGAGGCATACGCCGTTGACAGCGATCGAGTCACCCAGTCGCACATCAGCAGTCACGCGAGGTCCACGTATGCGCACACGCGCAGCCTCATCGGGAAGATGCACCACATCGACGATGCGGCCACGTTCCTCGACGATCCCGGTGAACACAGGTCACGTTCCCTTCATGGTCAGTCGACATCGGTGCGTTTCGGGCGATCCCGCTCAGTGGGAACGGCCATGATCCTCGCATCATCCCCGCGACGGCACACATCCACCACCTGCCACCGGCGAGCATCGGTCAGGGTCCGCACCCCCAGATCCCCCATAGCGAGGGCACCAGCCCCGAGGATGACCGGCGCCACGAACCAGATCAATCGATCCACCACATCGGCGCGCAACCAGGCCGCCGCCAGTGTGGGTCCACCCTCAACCAGCACATGCCGCACCCCCCTGGCCTGTAACTGCGCCAGGGCTTCGTGCGGGTCATGGCTGCGGATGTGCATCGCTTCTCCACGAGCCACCTCCTGCGCCAGGTGCGCAGACTCGGGCAGCTCGCGCATTCCGACGATCACCGGGATCGGCTGGAAACCGCCAGCATCGACCTCGCGGACCGTCAAGTGCGGGTCGTCGATGGCCACTGTTCCGGTTCCCACGACAACAGCGTCTACGTCGGCACGGAGTGCATGCACATCTCGACGCGATTCGTCGCCGGTAATCCAGCGGCTGCTGCCATCGTCTGCCGCAACGCGCCCATCGAGGGAGGCTGCCACCTTCACGGTGACGTACGGGCGCTCATGGGTCACCGCGAAGGCCCAGGGGGCCAGGAAGTCCCGCGCCCGCCGCGCTTCCTCGCCTTCAGCGAGGACCACATCGACACCATCCCGTGCCAATCGCGCCGCTCCCCCACCCCCGGTCTCGCTGGGGTCGGTCATGGCGTAGACGACCCGGGCGATGCCAGCGTCGCGTAGTGCCTGGGTGCATGGTCCGGTCCGACCCTGGTGATCGCACGGTTCCAGCGTGACGACCGCGGTTGCACCCGCGGCGAGTTCGCCTGCCTCCGCCAGTGCGGCCACTTCGGCGTGCGGGGTGCCTGCCCCCCGGTGCCAACCCCGACCGACGACCCCGCCATCGGGGGTGAGGATCACGCATCCCACCCGAGGGTTGGGTCCCGGTGGCACCCCTGGAGTGCGGGCGAGATCGAGGGCTGTGGCCAATGCCACCTGCTCATCGACCGTCATGACGTCGACGAAGCCTGCGCTGCCATCGTGCGCAACTGTTCGATCATCCGATCGGGGTCGTCCGCCCCGAACACCGCAGAGCCAGCGACGAAAACCGTCGCTCCGGCATCCGCGCACTGCTCGATCGTCGCCGGTGAGACGCCGCCATCGACCTGCAACCAGATGTCCAGGCCGCGCGCGTCGGCGATCTCACGGGCCCGACGCAGTTTCGCCAGCACCTCGGGAAGGAACGGTTGCCCCCCGAAGCCCGGCTCGACGGTCATGATCAGCAGCATGTCGAAATCGACGAGGAGATCGGCATAGGGCTCGACCGAGGTGCCCGGGTTCAGCGCCAGTCCGGCGCGCGCCCCGGCCGCACGCAGGGTCCGAGCTAATCGGAGCGGGGCTTTGGCCGCCTCGGCGTGGAAGGTGACGCTGCCCGCCCCTGCTTCGGCATAACCGGGCGCCCAACGATCTGGGTCATCGATCATCAGGTGGCAGTCGAGGGGGATGTCCGTCGCGGCCCGCAGGGATTCCACGATCGGGAGCCCCAGGGTCAGGTTGGGCACGAAGTGGTAATCCATGACGTCCACGTGCAACCAGTCCGCTGACCCCACCCGGCTGATCTCATCAGCGAGTCGAGCAAAGTCGGCGGACAGCAGGCTGGGGCAGATCAACGGCTTCACACGGGCGAGGGTAGCGCTGTGGTGCCTCGGCGCAGGAGGGCCAGGTACATCCCATCGGTGCCGTGAATGTGCGGCCACAGCCGCACGTGCGGACCGGGTCCAAGATCGGGTACACCGTCGAGAACCGGTGGAGCGTCGACACGCTCCACCACTTCACCCCTGTCGGTCAGGCGCCGCACGACATCGTCGACGACCGCATCGGTCTCGCCACGATGAGGCGAACAGGTCGCATAGGCCACCACTCCCCCGGGGCGGACGATGGTCATGGCGGCTTCGAGCAATTCACGCTGCAAGGGACCGAGAGTGGCCAGATCGGCAGGTGACCGCCGCCATCGCGCCTCAGGCCGCCGGCGCAGCGCACCCAGTCCCGTGCATGGCGCATCGACAAGGACGCGATCAGCGCTCGCCGCTGGCAGCGAGTCGCGACCGTCAGCACAGATCACCTCAGCCACTCCACGCGGATACGCACGCAGCGCTTGACGCACCAACTGCGCGCGATGCTCATGCGGCTCGACGGCGATCAGGTGTGCGCCGCGTTCAACCGCCAGGCCCGCCAGCAGCGCCGCCTTGCCACCCGGGCCCGAAGCTAGGTCGACCCACGTGCGATCGGGACCCTCGAGCGGAGCATCGACCAACGCGAGAACGATGAGTTGACTGCCCTCGTCTTGCACTCCGGCTCGCCCATCGCGCACTGCCGCGATGTCGTCAGGTCTGCCATGTCGAAGAACCGCGGCGTATGGCGACCAGCGGCCCGGTTCGACACCGGGATCGGCGAGAAGCTCGGCCACCGGCAGCAGGCTCGGGCGTGCGATGAGCGTTGGGCGCGCGGGGATGTTGTCTGCCTGCAGGAGGTCGGTCAGTTCGTCCCTGCGACCGTGGGCTGCGAGCGCCTCCGCCAGAGCCGTGGTGATCCACTGCGGATGCGACCAGGCCACGGAAAGATCCGATATCGACTCAGTGGGCGCCACTCGCGCACGCCAGACATCCCGATCTCCCTCGCGAGCGATCCGACGCAACACCGCATTCACCAGACGCGCCGGGCCCTCCCCTGCCACAGACTTCGCCAACGTCACCGTTTCGGCGACAGCAGCGTGATCGGCAGTCGACACCATCAGGAGCTGATAGGTGCCCAGCCGCAGCAGGTCCAGGACGCGTGGATCGATGCGATCGAGAGGTCGATCAAGACAGTCGGCGATCACCGCGTCGAGGAATCCCCGCCATCGCAGAGTGCCGTAGGCCAATTCGGTGGCGAAGGCGGAATCTCTTTCATCGAGACCGGAATGCGCAAGGATGTCCGGCCACACGAGATTGGCGTACGCGTCATCAGCGGCAACCGCGTGCAGCAGGTCGTAAGCAGCGCCACGGGCGCCACGGGCTGGACGGGGGTGTCGCGGTCGTCGCTGGTTCATCGAGTGACGCTCATCGAAGAATGTCACCGTCGATGCGCACGCCACGAGCCCAATCCGCAGCCGCCATCGGACGCTTTCCGGCTGGGGTCACCTCACCGAGGCGCACCGGAGTCGATGCCGTGCCCACCCAGACATCGCGCTTTCCGGCGCCGACCGCCCCCGGCCCCAACCCGATGAACTCAGCCGGCGCATCCGTGTCGATGGACACCGGTTCGATCGATACCGGTCCCAGCCGCAAACGTTCGCCGCGGAACTGCGTCCACGCCCCCGGTGCCGGGGTGCAGGCCCGGATCTGACGATCGACGCGGACAGCGGGCTGAGTGAAATCAACCTGAGCATCGGCTACGTCGATCTTGGGCGCGAGACTCACGCCGTCGCCGGGTTGGGGTACTGCAGTCACGGCACCCGCGGCGAGCCCATCGAGGGTGTGCAGCAATAACTGCGCGCCACTCATCGCCAATCGCTGCAGCAGATCCCCGCTGGTGTCTGTCGGGCCGATGGATTCGGTGACCGTGCCGAGCACCGGTCCGGTGTCCAATCCCTCCTCGAGGATGAACGTGGACGCGCCGGTGACGTCATCTCCGTGCCAGATCGCATGCTGCACCGGCGCTGCTCCCCGCCACGCCGGCAGAAGCGAGAAGTGCAGGTTGATCCACCCGTGTACCGGGATTTCCAGAGCGGCCGGCGGCACGAGTGCGCCGTAGGCGACGATCGGGCAGGCATCCGGGGCTAACGCGGCGAGCTCATCCTGGAAGCCGGTATCTCGCAGGCTGGTCGGCATCCACACCGGGATGCCGGCTTCATCGGCGCGCACCCCCACCGGACTGCGTTCCATCCGGCGGCCACGACCGACCGGGGCGTCAGGTCGGGTGAGCACCGCACACACCTCATGGGCAGAGCCGATCAGGGCGTCCAGTGATGGCACGGCGGCATGTGGAGTTCCCGCGAATACGACGCGCACGCGATCACAGCCATTTCGCTGAAATCGAATGCGGGCTGAGCTTCACCGTCGGGGCCGGCTCACCGAACCACTCAGCCTCGCGAATCGCCTTCATCGCTTCCTTGCGCGTTTGGGCATCGAGTCGATCGATGAACAACACCCCGTCGAGGTGATCGGTCTCGTGCTGGATGGCTCGGGCCAGGAGGTCGCTGCCCTCGATGGTCACCGGTTCGCCATGCATGTCGAATCCCCGGGCTACCACGCGTTGGGCCCTTCGGGTGTCGAAGGCCAGCTCGGGGATGCTCAGGCAGCCCTCTTCACCGTCCTGGGTCTCTTCGGACAGATCGAGACTCGGATTGCACAGGTGACCGAGTTCGTCGTCAACCCACCATGTGAACACCCTCAGCGAGACACCGATCTGGGGAGCGGCCAATCCACTGCCGGGGGCATCGCGCATCGTCTCGGTGAGATCAGCGACCAGCCTGCGCAATTCCTTATCGAAGTCGACGACCTCCTGCGCTGGAGTGCGCAGGATCGGATCGCCGAACAGACGAATAGGTTGGACTGCCATGGTGGCTCCCGTGGATCAGGGGTGATCAGTGGTGATCAGCGGCTACGACCCTCTCAGTCTAGGTGGCCGAGTTCGCCACCCCAGTCCACCGGATCGACTCGCACCTCGACGCCGGCCGCTTCCCGGCGCGCCGACAGGACCGACATCGCCTGCTTGAGGGCCTCGGTCATCACCCCGGCGTGGTCACGATCCACCAGCAGGAGCACTCGGGTGCGGTCAGCACCCACGGACGTGGGACCGAAAACCTCGACCTCGTCGGGCAGGAACTCGCGCACCGACGTGACCGCACCGACGGGTCCGGTCACGGTGGCGCTGCGGCGAGCGGGTGGCAACCCCAACTCCACCCGCTGGGCTAGGTCACGAGCGGCGAACCAACCCGGATCCCACCGGACCAGGGCCTGCACCGCGGCAAGCGATGCCTGTGCTGTGACAACCAACGGCGCACCAGGTCGAGCGAGGGATGCGGCGGTGAACCAGCGACGCAGGGTCTCTTCTTCGGCACCCAGCGCCCCTCGGGACAGCATCCGTTCGGCATCGAGGAGGATCACGGCGGTATAACCGTCCTCGACCCATGGCTCGGCCCCCGGAGTCGCGACGACCAGCGCGGGCGTCCCCGGCACCTCAGTCACGATGCGATCACCGCCCGACGCGATGACCGGGACCTGCGGGAATGCCCGACCGAGTTCCTCCGCGGTCCGCGTCGATCCTCTGGCGGTGGCGCGCAGTCGGGTGTCACCACACTCCGGACAACGCCACGAGGGCGCTGGTGCATGACACCACGAGCACGTCGCGACAGCGCCCGGGCCTGCGAGCGTCAGGGGTCCCGCGCAGGCGGTGCACCGGGCAACTGAACGGCAGCGTTGACAAGCGGTGGCCGGGACATATCCCCGCCTGGCGACCTGGAGCAGAACGGGACCGTCCTTGAGCCCATTCCGGGCGACCGTCCATGCCCTCTCGGGGACGCGCTCGGAGTTGTCCCCTTCATCGAGTGGATGGACCCGGGGTGATCGCTGCCGGATGAGGTCGCGGGGCATCGACACCGGTGCCGCCCAGCCGGAGTCAATCCACGATTGGGCCACCACGGAGCGAGTCGCCCCTGCAGCGATCAGCGGGGTGGCGAACAGGTGCGAGCGCAGCGCCAGAACCTCGCGTGCGTGCCACCCCGGTGCATGTGGTTCGGCGTAGGTCTCCTCGCCATCGTCGAGAATCCACAGCAGGCTGTCATCAGGAACGGGGGCGAAGCAGGCCGCCCGGGTGCCGATCGCTATCGATGTACGCCCGGTGATCAGGCGGACGAACGCGGAGTAACGCCGCTGTGGGCCAGCATCCGCGGTGAGCACCTCGAAGGAGTCGCGTCCGATGGCCCGGGTCACGGCATCCTGCGCTCGGTGCACATCACGCGCGTCGGGCACAACGGCGATCATGCCGCGGCCGTGATGATGGGCCTGCGCTGCGAGCGCGGCCATGTTCTGCGACCAGTCCTCTCCGGGTCCGACGTCCCAGACCGCGCGAACCGGTTCACCCCGGACCGAGCGACGAACGAGTGCGGCGCCTCCGGTGTAGTCACCCCAGGTACCCGGGGATGGTTGACCACGATCACCGTCGCGGTCGCCCCCGGCGGGGCTCGCCAGAACCGCGGCTTCGGCTCGCGCGTGGCGTGGCGGGATAGCGGCCCGAAGCACATCGGCCAGGGTTCCGGCGTAGCGATCGGCGACCGATCGCGCCAGCCGGAGCGTCGCCGGCGTCAGCACGGGAAGGGACGAGACCACCTTGGTCAGGGGACTGAGCCGGTGCTCGCTCTCGGCGACGCGATCGACGATGAAGCCACCGACCTGCCGACCGGCGAACCGTACCCGCACTCGCACACCGGGCACCGCCTGCTGCGACAGCATCTCGGGGACGGCGTAGTCGAAGTACCGATCCAGGTGGGTCAGTGAGACATCGAGGGCCACGCGGGCGACCGGTCGATCCTCGATACCTGCCTGCTGACTCACGAGGGCGATCGTGCCAGGGAGGACCGACGCGAGTGCGGCTAGATGCCGGCAGCGGCTCTCAGTGCGTCGACACGATCGGTGCGTTCCCATGCGAAATCGGGAAGTTCACGGCCGAAGTGACCATATGCGGCTGTCTGCCGGTAGATCGGTCGCAGGAGATCGAGATCGGCGATGATCGCCCCGGGACGCAGGTCGAACACCTCCTGGACGATCTGCTGGATTTTCTCATCGGGCAGCACACCGGTGCCGAAGGTCTGCACGAAGACGCCGACGGGCTGAGCCTTGCCGATCGCGTAGGCAACCTGGACCTCGCAGCGTTTAGCGAGGCCCGACGCTACGACGTTCTTGGCGACCCAGCGCATCGCATAGGTCGCCGAACGATCGACCTTCGAGGGATCCTTGCCGGAGAAAGCCCCACCGCCATGCCGGGCCATTCCGCCGTAGGTGTCGACGATGATCTTGCGACCGGTCAACCCGGCATCACCCATCGGGCCACCGATTTCGAAGCGGCCGGTCGGATTGACCAGGAGTCGGTAATCACGGCTGTCGAGTTCGACCGTTTCGAGAATGGGCTCCACGACATGCTTGCGAATATCCGGGGTCAGCAACGTATCGAGGTTGATGTCGCGTGCATGCTGGCTGGACACCACGATGGTGTCGATGCGGACAGGTCGATCCTCAGCGTCGTATTCGATCGTGACCTGGGTCTTGCCATCGGGGCGAAGGTAGGGAACGTCACCGGATTTGCGCACCTTCGCCAGACGCTCAGAGAGGCGATGCGCGAGCGAGATCGGCAATGGCATGAACGTGGGGGTCTCGTCCGTGGCGTAACCGAACATCAAACCCTGATCGCCGGCACCCTGACGATCGAGAGGATCGGAACTGTGGTCGACGCGCTCCTCGAACGCATCGTCGACGCCCTGTGCGATATCCGGCGACTGCTTTCCCATCGAGACCGAGATCCCGCACGATTCACCATCGAAGCCCTTGACCGAGGAGTCGTAGCCGATGTCGAGCACGACGTCGCGAACGATCCGCATGACATCGGCGAATCCTGAGGTGGTGACCTCACCGGCCACATGAACCTGCCCCGTAGTCAACAGCGTCTCCACCGCCACACGGCTTCGCGGATCCTGGCCGAGCAGGTCGTCGAGGATCGCATCAGAGATCTGATCGGCCATCTTGTCCGGGTGACCTTCGGTCACGGATTCCGAAGTAAATAGGCGTGGGGACACTGACACTGACTCCTTCGCAGCGGGGCAGAGCTAGCGCGCTTGCCCGATGGGCCTCGTCACCACCCGGGGCACCCCACCGCGATTACGAGGGTTGCCGGCCAGCGAGCCGGGGCTTGACACTGGCGCTCGAGACGATGGGCGTCACTTTATCGGGTGGGTCAAATAGCGTTGCGCCACGGTGTCCCACAGCGTGTCGGCCACCGCGGCTTTGCTGGCCCGAGGGACGTCGACATCAGGTCCGGATCGGTCGAGGATCACCGCCTCGTTCGTATCGCGGCCGAAGACGCGATCCCCGCTGACATCGTTGACGACGAGCAGATCGCAGCCCTTGCGAGTGAGTTTCTCGCGACCGATCTCGAGGGCACTCGCTGCGGCGGATCCGGTTTCGGCGGCGAATCCGATAATGACCTGGCCGGCAGAGCGCGCCTCGACGAGTTCGACGAGAACATCCGCCGTGCGTTCCAGCGCGAGACTGATCGCCTCTGCCCGGCCGGAGTCGGTCTTCTTGATCTTGTGTTCAGCTACCTCAGCGGGCCGGAAGTCCGCGACGGCGGCTGCCATCACGATGACGTCTGCCTCGGTGAGGCGCTCCACCATGGCCTGGCGCAGCGATGCTGCGGTATCCACCTCGATCACGTCGACGCCCCCGGGAGGATCAATATCCAGATGTGCTGCGACCAAGGTCACCTGCGCACCGCGATCACGGGCTCGCTGCGCGACCGCGACACCCTGACGTCCGCTGCTGCGATTGCCCAGGTAGCGAACCGGGTCGAGGGGCTCACGAGTTCCTCCCGCGGACACCAGCACCCGTCGTCCGGCAAGGTCCTGGGGTGCGAGCAGGGGCAGGGCAGCAGCCATGATCTGCGCCGGCTCGGGAAGGCGCCCGGGACCCGAATCAGCACCGGTCAGTCGTCCCACCGCCGGGGGCAGTACGTGCATGCCCCGAGATCGCAGGGTCGAAACATTGGCCTGGGTTGCTGGATGCAGCCACATCTCGGTGTGCATCGCAGGTGCGAAGAGCACCGGACAGGTAGCGGTCAGGAGCGATGTCGTGAGCAGGTCATCGGCCATCCCGGCAACGGCGCGGGCAAGCAGATCGGCGGTGGCCGGTGCAACGATGACCAGATCCGCCCACCGACCACGTTCGACGTGAGCAACGGAGGGAACGTCATCCCACACCTCATGGGTGACCGGATGACCTGACAGCGCCTCCCAAGTCGCGGCCCCGACGAATTTCAGGGCTGACTCAGTAGGCACGACGCGAACATCGTGACCGGTTTCGCGAAGCAGACGCACGAGCGTGCAGGACTTGTAGGCGGCGATGCCACCCGAAACCCCCAGCAGGATGCGTGCGCTCAGGACGCGTCCAAGGGTTCGTCACCCGTTGCACCCGCAGTGTCGGAGTCGACGACCGTGAAGGTGTCGGTCACCGCGGTCTCGACGACGGGTACTGCATTGGGATCGATTGGCTCTGCCGTGAGCAGGCCCGCATCGATCTCACGAAGCGCGATCGACAGGGGCTTCTCCTGAACGTGAGTCTCCACGAGGGGCCCCACGTATTCCAAGAGTCCTTCCCCCAACTGGGAGAAGTACGCGTTGATCTGTCGCGCCCGCTTGGCGGAATAGATCACCAGCGAGTACTTGGAGTCGGTCCGTTCCAGCAGATCATCGATCGCCGGATAGGTGATTCCCTCGGGGCGCGGTGACGGCACGGGCGTGGCCTTCCTATCGGTGTATCCCCCCACGGGGGCGCGGGCTGGACGAGTCGGACCCCAGCAGCAAGACAGCATCCTAGCCTGTGATGAGCCCGACGATCTCCTCGGCCGCTTGGGCCACGCTGTCGTTGACGACCACCACATCGAATTCGCTCTCGGCCGCGAGTTCCCGCTGGGCGGTGACCAACCGCGAAGCGACGACCTCAGGCTCTTCTGTTCCCCGTCCGGTCAAGCGCTGGACGAGGACATCCCAGGAGGGTGGGGCGAGGAACACCAGAACCGCCTGCCGATCGCGAGCGCGCACCTGCCGCGCCCCCTGCAATTCGATCTCGCAGATCACCGGCTCACCATGGGCCAATCGGCGCCGGACCGGCTCGGCTGGAGTGCCATAGGAGTTACCGGCGAACACCGCCCACTCCAGCAACTCACCCGAATCTCGAAGCCGGTCGAACTCCACCTGGTCGATGAAGTGATAGTCCACCCCGTCGATCTCTCCCGGTCGCGGCGAGCGCGTGGTGACCGAAACGGAGAACCACACTCCCGGATGATGTTCGCGCAGATAGCCCACGACCGAGGACTTCCCGACTCCCGAGGGCCCCGAAAGAACAATCAAGCGCGCCGGCGCGGACAGCCCCCGCATCGACAGAACCGCCGAGATCAATCGCTGCCGTTGGTGCTCGCCGAGTTGACCGAGCCGTCGAGAAGGATCGATATCGCAGCCGGTCAGAAGTCGATGCGTGCGCGCCGGGCCGAATCCAGGTAGCGACCGCACGATCTCGCCGATGCGCAGACGGGACAACACCGGGTCATCGCGCAACGCGAGGATGTCCGGGAGATTGAGTGCACCAGCCTTCAGCTCCGCCTTGACCTGCGCTCGTCGTTGTCGAGCCGCCAACGCCTGCTCGCGCCCCCGCAACCGGGCCTCATCGTCCAGGGATGGTGTCGTCATCGTCGGTCACTCCTGACGATGGTCGAGAACATCGAAACACTCCCGCGCTATGGACTGCGCAGCAGCGCGCGGATCGGTCGCTGCAGTGATCGGTCGCCCGATCACCAGGAGGTCAGCACCCGACGCGAGGGCACTCGACGGTGTCGCGATCCGCTGTTGATCACCGGCATCGGCACCTGCCGGTCGCACACCCGGCGTGATGAGCGTGACGTCCGCGGGAACGGCGCCCCGGAGTACCGCTACCTCCTGGGGGGAACACACCACAGCCCGCGCTCCCGCCTCGACGGCGAGGAGAGCCCATCGTTGGACGACATCGGCGACGGAGTCATCCCCAACGAGTATGCCTAAGCGGTGTAGATCGACTTCGCTCAGCGATGTCAGGACGGTCACAGCCGTGATCTGAGTATCGGGAAGTGCCTCCGCGGCCGCCGCGATCATCTGCGGCCCGCCCGCGGCATGAACGGTGAGGAAGTCGGGGCGAAGGTCTCGCACCGACCGGGCTGCTCCCCCGACCGTCGCGGGAATGTCATGCAGTTTCAGGTCCAAGAACACCCCGCAGTCAGGACCCACCGTCTCGCGGACAGCATGGACAGCCGGTGCCCCATCTCGCAGGTACACCTCGAGCCCGATCTTCACCGTGCTCACCACCCCGGTGACAGCCGCCGCCCACCGCGTCAAGGTCTGCGCATCAGGTGCATCCAGCGCCACCGCGATCGGGGCGATCACGGCTCCTCCGTGGCCGCTTCGACGTCATCCTCGACCGGGTCGGATGCCGGGTGCTCCCGGTCGAGGTATCCGTGAGCGTAGGAGATCGCATCGATCAATCGAGTGAAACCGCGCTCGGCGAGAGCCGTCTGCAGTTCGTGATGCACCCGCAGCGGCGCACTCGGATCGTTGAACACCATGGTTCCCACCGACACCGCGTTCGCTCCGGCCAACACGAACTGCAGCGCGTCCAATCCGGTACGGATGCCCCCCATGCCCAGAATGGGCACCTCGGGCATCACCTGGCGAATCTGCCAGACGCAGCGCACGGCCACCGGGCGGATGGCCGGGCCGGACAATCCTCCGGTGACCCCCGCGAGCGCTGGACGCAGACGATCGGTGTCGATGACCATGCCGAGCAGAGTGTTGATGACCGACAGGCCGTCAGCGCCTGCTCGCACACACGCCAACGCGATCGTGGTGATGTCGGTGACATCCGGCGAGAGTTTGGCCAGGATAGGTACTCGGGAATCAGTATTGCGGCGCACAGCCTGGATCACCGCCGATGAACTTCCTGCATCGCAGGCGAACACCTTGCCGCGATCCTCGACATTCGGGCAGGAGATATTGACCTCGATGGCGCTGATCCCCTCCTGCATCCGCAGGATCTTTGCGAGCCGCGCGTAATCGTCGACCGTGTCGCCGGCGATGGACACCACAGCCCGCGCACCCCGTTGATGCAGCCATGCCAGATCACGCTCGATGAACGACGCGATTCCCGGTCCTTGCAACCCGATCGAGTTGAGCATCCCGCTGGGCGTCTCGGCCATCCGCGGCGTAGCCCGTCCTGACCGTGGCTCGGGCATGATGCTCTTCGTCACCACTGCTCCGATACGGGTGAGGTCGAAGAACTGATCGAGTTCGCGCCCGGCTGCCGCACAACCGGACGCGGTGAGGACTGGACTGGGTAGGTCGAGCCCCGCGAGATGAGTCGACATGTCCACCTCGTCGTGGACCTGCGGCGCAAGCGCCTCAGCAGGCCGAACCACGGCTCGTGTCATCGAGACCCTCCATCCAGGTCGGGAGCCCCGAGCGTATCCGGGGGAATCGTGCCAACCTCCGCCCAACGAACCCGGTCGCCACGAAAGACCGGTCCTTCGACACAGGAACGAACCATGCGGGTCAGGCCATCATCTCCGATGACAGGAAGGACGCATGTCATGCAGACGCCGACGCCGCATGCCATCGACTCTTCGACCGCGCACTGGCTGTACACGCCGCGTTCGCTGGCGATACCCGCAACGGCAGCGAGCATCCCCATCGGTCCGCACGCATACACCACATCCGTGTCGTGTTGGTCCATCACCCTGCCGAGGGCGTCGGTGACACGACCGGCTTCGCCCAACGTGCCGTCGTCGGTTGTGATCGTGACCGTCGATGCCATCCGTTTGGCTTCCAGTACCCCGAACAATTTCTCCTCGGTACCAGCACCGAGGACCATGTCCACTCGACAGCCGCGTGCCCGCAGATGCTCGGCCAGCATGAACAGTGGCGCCGAACCGTATCCACCGCCCACGAGCGCGCATGACACCGGATCACGGGGTAGCGAGAACGGGCGACCGAGAGGTCCGATGATGTCCAGAGGGTCGGCGCGATGACGCCCGACGAGCCAACGGGTTCCCGCTCCATGAGCTGCGACGACGATGTCGACCGTACCGCCGAAGACTCCCCGCTCCTGCACGCCATGAATCGAGAAGGCTCGTCGCAGGAGGAGCCCCGACTCATCGCCCCCGATGGCGACCCCGAGGAAGTGGCCTGGCTTCGTCGTCTCCGTAATGGATCCAGCTGTCAGGGTCAGGACGTGGTACTGCCCGGCACGCCGTGACGACACGACCTCGCTTCGATACTGAATCGGCATCAGAGTCCTTCCCGAGCATCAGCGAATGCGGCCTCGCGTAGCCGCTTCAAGTCGGCGGAGTGTTCCTGGAGTGATCGCACCCCGATGCGATCATCCACGAGCGCCTCGATACCCAAAACAGTGGCCGATAACCCCTGGATGGTCGTGATGCACGCTGTCCCGGTGAGCACCGCCGCGGTGCGGATTTCATAACCATCCAATCGGGGGCCGACACCAAACGGGGTGTTGATAATCAAATCGATGTCTCCGGCGAGGATCGCCTGCACTGTCGTCTGCTCGCCACGGGGGCCCACGCCGTCACGGAGTTTGCGCAGCGTGCTGGCCGCGATTCCATGGCGGTGCAGAACCTCTGCGGTGCCTTCGGTCGCCACGATGTCGAAGCCGAGATCCACCAGACGCTTTGCGGGGAAGATCAGCGACCGCTTGTCGCGGTCGGCAACCGAGACGAACACGGTGCCGCGCGAGGGTAACCCACCGGCATAGGCCGCCATCTGCGATTTGGCGAAGGCACTACCGAAGTCGACATCGATGCCCATCACCTCGCCCGTCGATTTCATCTCCGGACCGAGCACGGTGTCGACACCGTGGAACCTACCGAAGGGAAGCACCGCTTCCTTGACTGAAATCGCCGTTCCCGCCGGCAGACTGGAACCATCGCCATTCGCCGGCAGCATCCCCTCCGCTCGTAATTGCGCGATGCTCGCTCCGAGCATGATGCGAGCAGCAGCTTTGGCTAATGGAACAGCCGTCGCCTTCGACACGAACGGCACTGTCCTCGAGGCTCGTGGATTGGCTTCGAGAACATGCAGAACATTGCCCGCCAGGGCGAATTGGACGTTCAATAAGCCCAGCACACCAACGCCTTGCGCGATGGCACGGGTCGATTCCACGATGCGGTTGATCTCTCCCGGGCCGAGAGTCACCGGCGGCAAGGTGCAGGCGGAGTCCCCGGAGTGGACGCCGGCCTCCTCGATGTGCTCCATGACACCACCGACATAGAGATCCGTCCCGTCGAACAAGGCATCGACATCGATCTCGACCGCATCGTCGAGGAATCGGTCGACGAGCACCGGGTGCTCGGGGTTCACCCGGGCGGCACGCTCGAGGTAATCAGCCAGCATCGACTCGTCATAGACGATCTCCATGCCACGACCACCGAGGACATAGGACGGCCGGACAAGAACCGGATAACCAATCTCATCGGCGATCAAGCGCGCCTCGTCGAAAGAGAAAGCCATGCCGTGTCGCGGTGCCGGCAACCCTGCGTCGGCGAGTACCTGACCGAATGCGCCACGTTCTTCCGCCAGGTGAATGGACTCCGGGGTGGTCCCGACGATTGGGACCCCGGCATCCTTCAAGCCCTGCGCCAGACCCAGCGGGGTCTGGCCGCCCAATTGGACGATGACTCCCGCTATGCGTCCCACCGTGGATTCCGCATGGACGACCTCGAGCACATCCTCCAAGGTGAGCGGCTCGAAATACAGGCGGTCAGAAGTGTCGTAGTCGGTCGAGACGGTCTCGGGATTGCAGTTGACCATGATCGTTTCGTATCCGGCATCACGCAGCGTCATGCTCGCGTGCACGCAGGAGTAGTCGAATTCGATTCCCTGACCGATCCTGTTCGGCCCCGATCCGAGGATGATGACCTTGTCGCGATCTTTGGGTTCGACCTCGGTCTCCTCATCATAGGAGGAGTAGTGGTAAGGGGTCTGGGCTTCGAACTCTGCCGCGCATGTATCGACGGTCTTGAAGACTGGCCGCACGCCGAGCGCATGGCGCAATTCGCGCACCTCGACCTCGGCCATGCCGCGGATCTGACCGATCTGGAGATCGGAGAAACCGTGCCGCTTCACCGCCTGCAGCATCTGGGCATCCAGATGTGGCGCCTCACGCAGCGCCTCGGCCCAGTCGTTGAGGAGCTGCAACTGGTCACAGAACCACGGATCGATACCCGTCGCCTGCGCCACCTCAGCAACACTGGCCCCTCCCCACAGCGCTCGTTGGACTCGAGTGAGACGACCGTCATGGGGAGTGCGGGCAGCCTCGAGCTCAGCCGCGACATCGACAGCGTCGGCCGATCCAGCCCAGCAGAACACCGCGTCGGGTTTCTCCAGTGACCGCAGGGCCTTATTGAGCGCCTCGGTGAAGTTGCGTCCGATCGCCATCGCTTCACCCACTGATTTCATCGTGGTCGTCAGTGTGGGATCAGCGCCGGGGAACTTCTCGAAGGCGAAACGGGGAACCTTCACCACGATGTAGTCCAGGGCTGGCTCGAAGGATGCCGGGGTCTCCTTCGTGATGTCGTTGGGGATCTCGTCCAGGGTGTATCCCACGGCGAGTTTCGCCGCGATCTTCGCAATGGGAAACCCTGTTGCTTTCGACGCGAGTGCTGACGACCGCGACACGCGAGGGTTCATCTCGATGACCACCAGCCGACCGTCGCTGGGATCGACCGCGAATTGAATGTTGCAACCACCCGTATCGACCCCGACGGCGCGGATGATGTCGATAGCCACATCACGCATTCGCTGGTATTCGCGATCGGTCAGCGTCAGTGCCGGCGCAACAGTGATCGAGTCTCCGGTGTGCACTCCCATCGGATCGAGGTTCTCGATCGAGCACACCACGACGACGTTGTCGTTGCGATCCCGCATCAGTTCGAGCTCGTACTCCTTCCACCCCAGAATCGATTCCTCGAGCAGAACTTCACTGGTGGGACTCGCCTGCAATCCAGTGCCGGCGATCCGACGCAGATCATCCTCATCGAAGGCGATTCCCGAACCGGCTCCGCCCATGGTGAAGGACGGACGCACCACGACCGGGTATCCGAGATCATCCACGGCGTCCAGGCACTCATCGAGTGTGTGACAGATCGCTGAACGAGCGCTCTCACTACCGACGTCCGCGACGATCTGTCGGAACATCTCACGATTCTCACCCCGCTCGATTGCATCGACATCGGCACCGATTAATTCGACGTCGTACTTCGCCAACACACCTGCGCGATGCAGTGCCATAGCGGTGTTCAGGGCAGTCTGTCCGCCGAGGGTGGGAAGGAGCGCCCGCGGTCGCTCGCGAGCGATGATCTTCTCGACCACCTCCGGGGTGATCGGTTCGATGTAGGTGGCATCAGCGAACTCCGGGTCGGTCATGATGGTCGCCGGGTTGCTGTTGACCAGGATGACCCGAATGCCCTCGGCCCGCAGGACACGACAGGCCTGGGTCCCCGAGTAATCGAACTCGCAGGCCTGGCCGATGACTATCGGGCCTGACCCGATCACCAGGACAGAGTCGATGTCTTCACGTCGGGGCATCAGCGGTTCTCCTCGATCAGTGCGGCGAATTCGTCGAATAGCGGATCGGCGTCATGAGGCCCCGCTGCGGCCTCCGGGTGGTACTGCACGCTGAACGCCGGGACATCGAGGCACCGCAACCCCTCAACGACATCGTCGTTGAGGCAGACATGGCTGACCTCGACCCTGCCGAACCCAGTCGCAGAAACCTGTCCGATCGGCGCATCGACGGCGAATCCATGGTTGTGCGCGGTGATCGCGACACGATCGGTCGCTCGATCTTGAACCGGCTGATTGATGCCCCGGTGCCCGAATCGGAGTTTATAGGTCGAGAACCCCAGGGCGCGACCGAGCATCTGGTGACCGAAGCAGATTCCAAAGAGCGGGCGCCGGGCGGTGAGCACAGCCCGCACGAGAGACACCACGTGGTCGGCGGTGCCAGGGTCCCCGGGCCCGTTCGAGAAGAAGATGCCATCCGGTCCGGCCTCGAGGAGTTCCTCGGCCGTGATGGTGGCGGGAACAACGCGGACGCTGAAACCTCGTTCGCTCAACCTCTGCGGCGTCATCGACTTGATCCCGAGATCGACCGCAGCGATCACACCGCGGGACGGTCCGATCGAGGGCACGTCGTAGGCCTGCGAGATCGTGACCTGATCGGTCAGATCAGCCCCCAGCATGGGTGACGCCGCGCGCACCTGCGCCAGCAGATCAGCGTGCGGTCGATCCGCAGCCTCGCCGGAGAAAATGCCCACCCGCATCGCCCCGCGATCGCGGAGGTGGCGGGTCAGGGCTCGCGTATCGATTCCGGCGATCCCGACCACGCCCGCCTCGATGAGATCGTGCTCGAGGCTGCGTTCGGACCGGTAGTTGGATGGTGCCGGCGCAGGATCGCGCACGACGTATCCGGCAACCCAGATGCGACGTGATTCGGCATCCTCGTCGTTCATTCCGGTGTTGCCGATGTGGGGCGCTGTCATCACCACGACCTGACCGCGATAACTGGGATCAGTCAGCGTCTCCTGGTACCCGGTCATCCCGGTAGAGAACACCGCCTCACCGGTCGTCGATCCGATCGCTGCGAAAGAGCGTCCGACGAAGGTGCGCCCGTCCTCCAGAATCAGCACGGCGGGCTGGTGGTCATCGATGGTCACGTCATTCATCCTCACTCGAGTGACCCCCACGGGACTGATCGGCCTGGTTGGGGGTGATGCGTAGAACCTGCTCCGAGAGCCGCTCACCGTCGTCTGCGTGATCAGGTCGGATTCCGGTGTCGAGGGCCGTGTCGCCGAGCATCCAGGTGAGAACCACGACGGCATCTTTCTCGAAGGCCTTGCCTGCGATCCCCCGTTCGCGACGGACAGCCACGATGTCCGCGGTGGGCACGAAGAACGACCGAGCTCCCGTGCGGTGCACCGCAATGCCATCACGGCGGACACTGATCTCGACACGACTTCGGGTACCCAAACCGTGGGCGGCGATACGATCAAGCCAATTCCCAGCAGTCACCGATCCCAGATACACCCCGGTCACCCGGTCCGCGTCGGTGGCGTCATTGTCAGGAATCGCAGCCGGATCGGGCAGGTGCCCCTGACGTTCCTGGCGGTTGCGCCATCCTCTGCGCATCCCCCACAGCACCAGCGCGATCACGGCGAGCACGAGGGCGACCAGCAGCAGCCGAATCGGCCAGTTGGTGACCGGCGCGGATTGGGCGGTGGCCGCGGCGAACAGCATCCCGGTCATACCAGGGCCCCCGACAAGACGGTGGGACGCCCGCGCAGGAACGTCGCCCACACCGACGCTGGCAGGGTGTGCTCCACGAATGGCGTGTTCTGGCTGCGGGAGGCCATCTGATCGGCAGAGACCAGCCACGGCGCATCCGGGTCGATGATCACCATGTTGGCCGGTTCGCCGACCGCGAGCGGTCGGCCCTGCCCCTCGACGCGACCGATGCGTGCCGGCACGACCGACATTCGCTGAGCAACATCGGCCCACGTGAGATGTCCCGGCTCGACCATCGTTGCGGCCACGACGCCGATGGCAGTTTGCAGACCGAGCATTCCGAACGCACCCGCTCCCCACTCGCAGTCCTTGTCCTCATGGGCGTGGGGTGCGTGATCGGTAGCGACGATATCGATCGTCCCGTCAGCGAGTCCCTCTCGAACCGCATGAACATCATCAACTGTCCGCAACGGCGGGTTCACCTTGTACAGCGGGTCGTAACTGCGTGCGAGTTCCTCGGTCAACATCAGATGATGCGGAGTAACCTCGGCTGTCACGTCGATGCCGCGAGCCTTGGCCCATCGAACGACCTCCACCGATCCACGCGTCGACAGGTGGCACACGTGAAGGCGCGATCGGACATGTTCGGCGAGCAGAACATCACGGGCGATAATGGCCTCCTCGGCGACCGCAGGCCACCCGGTGAGACCTAGTTCGCCACTGAGAGCCCCCTCGTTCATCTGCGCCTCGACGGTCAAGCGCGGTTCCTGTGCATGCTGGGCGATGACCCCGTCGAAAGCCTTGACGTACTCAAGCGCACGGCGCATGAGGAGTGGGTCGCTGACGCAGATTCCATCGTCACTGAAGACCCGGACCCGTGCTGCCGATTCGGCCATCGCCGCCAGTTCGGCTAGGCGTTCACCGGACAGTCCGATGGTGACCGCACCCACCGGAATGACATCGCACAGACCCACCTCACGCCCGCGCCGCCACACCTGCTCGACCACACCAGCGGTGTCGGCGACAGGCTGGGTATTCGCCATGGCATGGACAGCGGTGTAGCCGCCCAGGGCTGCAGCCTGGCAGCCGGTCTCGATCGTTTCAGCATCCTCGCGACCTGGTTCGCGCAGGTGAGTATGCAGATCGACCAGGCCGGGCAGACCGATTCGACCAGCCACGTCGAGGATCTGCGCTTGGGGGTCGGCCTCGGCGACCGCAGTCGCACCGATGGCCGCGATGCGCCCGTCCGCGAACCGGATGTCGACAGCCTGCCTGTCACCCATGAGTCGAATATCGCGGAGAACGATCTCACGCTCCCCTGCACGATCGACCGCTGGTTCGTTGGCTAGTCCACTCATGGCGCACCTTCCTGAGACGACAGCACGTGGTAGAGCACGGCCATGCGGACGCTCACACCATTCGCAACCTGGTCGACGATGAGCGCACGGGGACCGTCAGCGACCTCGGCGGTGATCTCCATGCCACGATTCATCGGCCCTGGGTGCAACACGACCGCGTGGTCAGGCATTCGTGCTGCACGTGCAGAATCGAGGCCATAGCGCCGGGAGTATTCATGCACCGACGGGAAGTATGCGGCGGTCATCCGCTCCGTCTGAACGCGCAGCATCATGACCGCATCAGCACCGACCAGCGCCTCGTCCAGATCGAACGAGACCTCGCATGGCCACGTCTGGACTCCCACCGGAACGAGAGTCGGCGGGGCGACGAGTGTCACCCGCGCACCCAGTGTGGTGAGAAGGGCAACGTTGGATCGAGCAACCCGGCTGTGCAGGATGTCCCCGACGATGACCACGCTCAACCCTTCGAGGTCACCCGCTCCTTCGCGCAGGTGCTGACGCAGGGTGTAGGCGTCCAGAAGCGCCTGCGTCGGGTGCTCATGCGTGCCGTCACCGGCGTTGATCACACTCGCCTCAATCCATCCCGATTGCGCCAAGCGCTGGGCGGCACCGGATGCATGGTGGCGCAGCACGATCACCTGGGCGCCCATCGCCTCGAGCGTGAGTGCGGTGTCCTTCAAGGTCTCGCCTTTGGACACACTCGACCCCTTGGCGGTGAAGGTGATCACATCGGCAGACAGGCGCTTGGCCGCGGCTTCGAAGGACAACCGGGTGCGGGTGGAATCCTCGAAGAACAGGTTCGCCACCGTACGCCCACGCAGGGTTGGCAGTTTCTTCACCGCCCGATCGGTGACACTCGCCAACTCCGCGGCCGTATCGAGAAGCGAGACCGCATCGTCTCGGGTGAGATCCGAAGCGCTGAGCAGGTGCTTCATGATCGCCCCTGGGAGCCGAGGAGGACCTCATCGACGCCATCGGTTTCCACCAGATGCACCTGCACCGACTCTGCCAGTGAAGTCGGCAGGTTCTTGCCCACGTGATCGGCTCGGATGGGCAGTTCGCGGTGGCCTCGATCGACCAGAACCGCCAACCGGACTGCGCGCGGCCGACCGATGTCGTTGACCGCATCCAACGCCGCCCTCACCGTGCGACCGCTGAACAGCACGTCATCGACGAGGACGACGATCGCGTCGTCGATTCCTTCGGCCGGGATGTCGGTTCTCGACAGCGGTCGAGGGCCGCGCAGGCCGATGTCGTCGCGGTACATCGTGACGTCCAATGAGCCAACCGGGACGACGTGGCCTTCGATGGAGGTCATGCGATCGGCGATCCGCCGTGCCAGCGGTACGCCGCGACTGGGAATCCCCAGCAGGATGACATCGGAGGCTCCTCGGGACTTCTCGAGGATCTCATGGGCGATGCGTCCGATGACGCGCCCTACATCGTCAGCATCGAGAATCCGCGCAGCGGTCATCGACTGCGACCTCCTTCCCCGCCTCTCGGGACGGGCTGTTAAAGGACGTCTGGCATCAGGTCCGGTCGACCTGTTGCGACCCTATCGCAGCCGTTGGGATGCTGAATCGTTCGACTCCCCCTTCGGAGTGGGCTTGGAGGACTCCCCGCTCGACGAGAACCACCAGATGCGCCCAGGTCTCGAGAACAGCCATCATCTGGTTGAACCCGTCGAGTTCACCCAAGGGTGTTTCGCGCCTGGTCCACCGCAGCCGCTGGGCCACCTCGCGGGCTGTCTGCGCGCCGGCGGCCACGGCCGCCACGCTGGCATCGAGCCGGGCTGAGTGATGGTCGAGGAGTTCATCGACCCGAGAGTGCACCGCAGTCCCCGCCGGCCCGTGCGCAGGCAGGAGGTGGGCATCCGGTCGGGATCGAACGAGATCCAGGGACTGCAGGTAGGACCCGAGCGGAGACGGTGCAAGCACCTCCTCATAACCGATCGAGGGAGTGATGTGCGGCAGCACATGATCGCCGGCGAAGAGCAATCCGTTCTCGTCATCAGCGAACACGACGTGGCCTCGGGTGTGCCCAGGAGTCGCAATCACCTCGAGGGATCGCGTTCCCACGACAACTCGATCACCATGGCGCAACCAGTCATCAGGGTCCGCCCAATCCGGTGCGCGAAGCCCTTCGGGATCGATCGATTCCAGAGCATCCGCGGCCCAGGGGTCGCCCGCGCGACGCAGCAAAGCGACCTGCGGATACGCACGAGCATCGCTGGGGTTCTCGGCGCGATCAGCGATCGAACGGATCGAATCCCGCTCATCCCAACCAACGGCGATGCGTGGGAGATCGACGCGACCGGCATCCGCTAATTCGCGGCGAATGGCGTGGGCCTGGGTGTAGTGATCTCGATGGGCATGTGTCACGAGAAATCGCGTGATGTCCCCGAGCTCGTATCCGATTGTGGCCAGCGAGTCGACGAGAACCCGCTGGCTGACGTCGAGCGCCCAACCCGCATCGATCAGCGCCAGACCGTCATCATGCGCTAAGGCGTAAACATTGACAGCACGAAGCCCATCAGTGGGCAGCGGTAGCGGAATCCGGAAGACGCCCTCCGCCACAGCGAAGGCCCCCGGTTCGGCCCATGCGTGTCGATCTGATCCGGTCATCGCCGCACATTCAATAACGACGACGTCATACGCCGCGACCGGGCCCGGCGCTTCCGATGCGATGCACCCGCATGCCGTTGGTCGTTCCCGGTGTGCCGGGCGGGACCCCAGCGACGATGACAACGCGTTCACCGATCGATGCCCGCTCGATATCCAGCAGAGCCTGATCAACTTGAACCACCATGCCATCGGTGTGCAGCGCGGGTGGCACGAGGAACGTCTCAACGCCCCAGGTCAACGCGAGCTGACTGCGCACGCGAGGATCTGGAGTGAAGGCCAAGAGCGGAGTTGCCGAACGCCATCGCGCGATCAACCGAGCTGACAGACCTGTTTCGGTGAAGGCGATCAGATGGGTCGCTCCGACCGATGATGCGACGTCGACGGCCGCACGCGTCAGCGCCTTTGCTGTGGAACCAGCCGAATCGGAGGGGAACGCGGCGAGTCGGTGCAGAGCACGGGCCTCGACGTGTTCGATGATTCGCGCCATGGTCGCCACGGCCCCGACCGGATGCTGACCGACACTCGTCTCCCCCGACAGCATGAGTGCATCAGCACCGTCGAGTACCGCGTTGGCCACATCACTGGCTTCCGCCCGAGTCGGCCTGCTGGCCGTGATCATCGACTCGAGCATTTGAGTGGCCACGATCACCGGCTTAGCTGCCGCTCGGCACAGCGCAACGGCTTCTTTCTGTACCAGTGGAACGGCTTCGAGGGGAAGCTCGACTCCCAGGTCACCGCGGGCCACCATGATCCCATCGAATGCAGCGACAATCCCCTCGAGGTCATCGACAGCCTGCGGTTTCTCGACCTTGGCGAGTACCGGAACTCGGATTCCTTCCTCGTCCATGATCCGGTGCACATCATCGATATCGCGAGCCGAGCGAACGAACGACAACGCCACCAGATCCGCACCCAGATGCAATCCCCAGCGCAGATCCTCCATGTCCTTCTCGGAGAGCGCAGGCACGCTGACCCCGACACCGGGGAGATTGATTCCCTTGTGATCGGACACGCGCCCGCCCTCGATGACGACCGTCCGCACCTGTGGACCGTCGACAGCGGTCACCTGCACGGTCACTCGCCCATCATCGATCAGAATGAGGTCACCGGGTGAGGTGTCGCCGGCAAGCCCGGCGTAGGTCGTCGACGCGATTTGCGCCGATCCCTCGACCTCCTCGGTGGTGATCGTGAAATCATCCCCCTCGGCGAGCAACACCGATCCACCGGAAAATCTGCCCAGGCGGATCTTCGGTCCCTGCAGATCGATCAGGACGCCGACTCCGCGCCCGAGCTCGTCACTCGCCCTCCGGACGTGCGCATATGCGATCGCATGGTCGTCATGGTCCCCGTGGGACAGGTTGAGTCGAGCGACATCGAGGCCGGCGCTGATGAGATCGCGGACCTCCTCGTACTCACGGCATGCCGGTCCGAGTGTCGCCACGATCTTGGCGCGCCGCTGCGCTGTCGCCATCGGGCACCTAGACCGTCAGCGGACGAGCAGTGGCAGAGATCGGGAACGGCAGGTTGGATTCACCGCTGAGATATCGATCCACTGAGGCGGCCGCGGCTCGACCCTCGGCAATCGCCCAGACGATCAACGACTGCCCGCGTCCGGCATCCCCGGCGACGAAGACACCGTCGAGCCCGGTGGCGTAATCCGCAGAACGCTCGATCGCACCCCGTTCATCGAGGGCAAGATCGAACTGCTCGACCATGGGCGAGCGTTCCGGCCCGGTGAATCCCATGGCGAGGAACACATAATCGGCTGGGAGTTCCTGCTCGGTTCCCGCGACCGGCTCGAAACGACCGTCGCGCATCTGCACCTCGATGATCCGCAAACCCCGCAGTCGTCCCCCTTCACCGACGAATTCCGTGGTGGACACCGAGAACACCCGATCGCCGCCTTCCTCATGAGCGCTCGAGGTTCGGTACACCATCGGATACGTCGGCCATGGCTGCGAGCCGGGGCGATCCTCTGGAGGCGTCGGCATGATCTCCAGCTGTGTGACCGAAGCTGCCCCCTGCCGATGAGCCGTGCCCAGACAATCCGCACCGGTGTCACCTCCGCCGATGATCACCACGTGGGCATCGGCGACATCGATCGGCGCAACCTCGAGATCGCCCTCCAGCACGCGGTTGGCACCGGGGAGGTATTCCATCGCCTGGTACACGCCCTCGAGATCCCTGCCCGGAATCGGCAGATCACGCCACTGTGTGGCGCCGACAGCGAGGACGACGGAGTCATAACGCCTGCGCAAGGCATCGACGGTGATGTCGACACCGACCTCGACTCCCGCCCGGAACCGAACGCCCTCGGCCACCATCTGCTCGAGCCGGCGATCGAGGTGGTGCTTCTCCATCTTGAACTCGGGGATGCCGTACCGGAGCAACCCACCGATCCGATCGGCGCGTTCGTACACGACGACCGTGTGCCCCGCACGGGCGAGTTGCTGTGCTGCCGCGAGACCGGCAGGCCCAGAGCCGATGACGGCAACCGACTTGCCGGACAACCGACTCGGCGGCTGCGGGGTCACCCACCCTGATTCCCATGCCCGATCGATGATCGACACCTCGACCTGCTTGATGGTGACCGGGTTCGCGTTGATTCCCAGGACACACGCGGTCTCGCACGGTGCCGGGCACAACCTGCCCGTGAACTCCGGAAAATTGTTGGTGGCGTGGAGCCGTTCCATCGCCCCTTCCCAGTCACCCTGCCAGACCAGGTCATTCCATTCAGGGATCAGGTTGCCAAGCGGGCAGCCGTTGTGACAGAACGGAATACCGCAGTCCATACAGCGACCCGCCTGTGTGCGGAGTCGGTCCTCACCCATGTCCTCGTAAACCTCGCGCCAATCGCGGATCCGGATATCGACGGGGCGACGGACGGGCAATTCGCGATCGGCCTTCAAAAACCCTCGGGGATCAGGCACGGGAAGCCTCCATTACTGCGACGGCGGGATCGGTGCCTTCGTCCTCAGCACGGCGAAGGGCCTCGAGAGCGCGACGGTAATCACGCGGCATGACCTTGCTGAATCGATGGCGAGCCACCACCCAGTCATCCAACAGCGCCGCTGCCACGGGAGAGCCGGTCTCCTCGAGGTGCCGGGTCAGCAGGTGCTGCAATTGCGCCGCATCGTCATCATCGACTGATTCCACATCCACCATCTCGGTATTGATGCGATGCACTGCTGCATCGAGCAGGTAGGCGACTCCACCGGACATCCCGGCGGCGAAGTTCCGGCCGATCTCGCCCAGGACGACGACGTTGCCTCCGGTCATGTACTCGCACCCGTGATCACCGATACCTTCGACGACAGCGGTCACACCGGAGTTGCGAACGCAGAAGCGTTCGCCGACCCGTCCGCGCAGGAAAACCTCGCCCGAGGTCGCTCCGTAGCAGATCACGTTGCCGGCGATGATGTGCTCTTCGGCAGCGAACGCGGCTCCCCGGTCGGGGCGGATGATGATCCGTCCGCCCGAGAGGCCTTTGCCGACGTAATCGTTGGCATCGCCCTCCAACCGAAGTGTGATTCCCCGGGGCACGAATGCGCCGAAGGACTGCCCGGCCGAACCCGTGAACGTGATATCGATCGTGTCATCGGGCAAGCCCTGCCCACCGTAGCGACGGGTGAGCTGCGACCCCAGCATCGTGCCGACTGTCCGATTGACGTTGCGGATCCCGACAGCGGCCCGCACCGGTTCACCGCGTTCCAGTGCCGGCTCGCACATCTCGATGAGTTCCATGTCGAGAGCCTGTTCCAACCCATGGTCCTGGGCCGTAATGCATCGGCGGGCCGCGTCCTCGTCCACTCGCGGTACGTAAAGGATCGGAGACAGATCCAATCCGCGGGCCTTGTAGTGGTCGACCGCCTGAGTGGTATCGATGAGCTCCGCGTGACCGATCGCTTCATCCAGAGTCTTGAAGCCCAGCGCTGCCAGGTACTCGCGCACCTGCTCAGCAATGAACTCGAAGAACGTCACAACGAATTCGGGCTGGCCGGTGAACCGCTCACGCAGCACCGGGTTCTGAGTGGCGACACCAACGGGGCAGGTGTCCAGATGGCACACGCGCATCATGATGCAACCCATCACCACCAGCGGAGCCGTCGAGAAGCCGAACTCCTCGGCGCCCAGCAGTGCTGCGATGACGACATCCCGGCCGGTCTTCAGCTGACCGTCGACCTGCACGACGATGCGGTCACGTAATCCGTTGAGCAGCAGTGTCTGCTGTGTCTCGGCCAATCCAAGTTCCCATGGCGCGCCCGCGTGCTTCAACGACGTCAACGGGGAGGCGCCCGTGCCTCCATCGTGGCCGGAGATCAACACGACATCCGCGTGGGCCTTCGATACCCCCGCTGCGACCGTGCCGACACCCACCTCGGAGACCAGTTTGACGTGAATCCGTGCCGAGGAATTGGCGTTCTTCAGATCGTGGATGAGCTGCGCGAGATCCTCGATCGAGTAGATATCGTGATGCGGCGGTGGCGAGATGAGCCCCACTCCCGGGGTCGAATGACGCGTCTTCGCGATCCAGGGGTACACCTTGTGCCCCGGTAACTGCCCACCTTCACCGGGCTTGGCTCCCTGAGCCATCTTGATCTGGATGTCATCGCTGTTGACGAGGTACTCGCTGGTCACTCCGAATCGGCCGGAGGCAACCTGCTTGATCGCGGAGCGCTTGGAATCACCATTGGCCATCGGCGTGAATCGTTCGGCATCCTCGCCTCCCTCGCCGGTATTGGACTTGCCGCCGAGGCGGTTCATCGCGATCGCGAGTGTCTCGTGGGCCTCTGCCGAGATCGAGCCATAGGACATCGCGCCGGTGGCGAAGCGCTTGACGATCTCGCTGACCGGTTCGACCTCCTCCAGCGGAATCGGATCGCGCGCCCCTTCCTTGAGCGAGAACAGGCCGCGCAGGGTCATCAGGCGGGCCGACTGGTCATCGACCTCGTCGGTGTATTCGCGGAAGATGTCGAACTGTCCCGTCCGCGTGGAGTGCTGCAACCGGAACACGGTTTCGGGATCGAACAGATGCGGTTCGCCTTCGCGGCGCCACTGATACTCGCCACCGACCTCGAGTCGGCGGTGAGCCGGGGAGATCCCGGATGCGGGATAGGCGCTGCGATGCCGAGCAGCCACCTCATCGGCGATGACATCGAGCCCAACGCCACCCAGGCGCGATGTCGTGCCCGTGAAGTACCGCTCGACGAGCTCGTGGGATAGCCCGATCGCTTCGAATATCTGGGCTCCGCAGTACGAACCGACAGTCGACACCCCCATCTTGGACATGACCTTCAGCAATCCCTTGCCCAGCGCCTTGACGAGATTGCGCACCGCCTTATCCGACGGCACATCGGTGATCGCTCCGCGGGCGACGAGATCCTCGACGGTCTCCATCGCCAGATAGGGGTTGATCGCCGCGGCACCGAAACCGACCAGAAGCGCCACATGGTGCACCTCGCGGACATCGCCGGCCTCGATGATCAGGCCGACCTGGGTACGCGTTTTATTCCGAACCAGATGATGGTGGACCGCAGAGCACAGCAGCAGGGACGGGATGGGCGCCAGATCTGCCGTACTGTCCCGGTCCGACAACACGATGAATCGTGCGCCGTCCTCGATGAGTCGATCGACGTCGGCGAAGATCTCCTCGAGCCGGGTCCTCAGGGCAGCGCCCCCGCCATCGACGTCGTACAGCCCGGAGACCTTCGCGGCGGAGAAGCCCGGTAGATCGCCATCGGCGTTGATGTGCAAGATCTTGGCGAGTTCGTCATTGTCGATGACCGGGAAGGGCAGGACGACCTGACGGCAGTGCGCCGGTGTG
>JAGYOB010000070.1 GCA_018399515.1 Candidatus Nanopelagicales bacterium | reverse complement strand
TCGTGATCAGTCGCAACGGCGTCATCGAGCATGTGAAGCCCGAGGTGGAAGCCGATCTAGACGACGGCGCTCCCGATGACAAACCGCAAACGCCGGACGACCCGGCCGAACACGATCGGCCATGACCACCTTCACGCCGAAAGGCTACCAATCGCAGCTGCTCGAAACGCTGGAGATCTACTTCCAGGCGTGTCACGCGCAACCATCGCCATCGCTTGCCTTCAGCGCCACGACAGAGCGTCTATGGGGACGGAGTCTGTCCTATCACCCGTTGTCCGGCTTCCCGCCGGACATGCCTTATTTCTGTCTGCGCGTTCCCACGGGCGGCGGCAAGACCTGGCTGGCGGCGAAGAGCGTCGCGCTGGTCAACCGGGACCTCTTACGTTGCGAGCACAGCGTGATTCTCTGGCTGGTTCCGAGCAAACCGATCCGCGAGCAGACCTTGAGGGCGTTGCGGAACAGGCGCCACCCCTATCACACCGCGTTGCGCGAGGCCGGTCCCGTCGCGGTGATGGATCTGGATGAAGCCAAGAGCCTGACCCGCTCGACGCTCGATACCGCGACGACCGTCATCGTGGCGACCCGACAGGCATTCCAGGTGGAGGACGAGGAATGTCGCAAGGTGTATCAGTCCAGCGGGGCCCTGATGCATCACTTCGACAACCTGTCGTCGGTGCAGCGTGATGCCCTGCTGACCGACGACACTGGACCGGAGCGCACCCCGCCCTGCTCGCTGGCCAATGTGCTGCGTCTGCGCCGCCCCTTCGTGATCGTCGACGAGGCGCACAACAGCCGCACGGAGCTCGCCTTCGATATGCTGGCGCGCTTGCGCCCGAGCGGCGTGATGGAGTTGACGGCCACCCCGGATCTGGAGCGCACCCCGAGCAACGTGCTGCACAGCGTGTCTGCCGCCGAGCTGAAGGCGGAAGAGATGATCAAGCTGCCGGTGGTGCTGCAAACCGAGCCGAACTGGCAACAGTGTCTTGCCGACGCCATCGGCCGACGCGAGGAGCTGCACAGGCTGGCGGATGACGAGCACCGCACAGGGGCCGCCTATCTACGGCCGATTGTATTGATTCAGTCCGAGCCGCGCCGCGCCGGGGTCGAGACACTCGACTTCGAGCGTGTACGCCAGGAGTTGATCACGAATCATCGCATTCCGGCCGACGCGATCCTGGTCGCCACCGGCGAAGAAAGGGGGCTGGAAAAGGTCGAATCCGAATTCAGGCTCGGCTTGGCGGACCCGGCCTGTCCGGTGCGATTCATCATCACTCAGAAGGCATTGGCGGAGGGCTGGGACTGCCCGTTCGCCTACATTCTGGTCAGCATGGCCTCGCTCTCCTCGGCCACGGCCGTGGAGCAGTTGCTCGGGCGCGTGCTGCGCCAGCCCGAGGCGAGTCATCGACACGCGCGGGAGCTGAATCAGTCTTATGCGTTCGTCGTCTCGCGCCATTTCGCCGAGACCGCGGGCACGCTTCGCGACCGCTTGGTCGCGGGCGCCGGTTTCGAGCGGCGCGAAGTGAGCGATTTCGTGACGGCGGCCAAACCCGACCAGGGACGCCTGGATCTCGCCGGCCATGCCGGGCGAGTCGTCATGCAACCGGTGTCGACGCCTCTCACCGAGAAGCCCGATCTGAAGAGCGTCCCAAAGGCCATTCGCGACAAAGTGAACTGGGACGGCAAGCGCAATACGCTGACCATCAATGCCCCCTTGGCGGAGGACGAAACCGAGCTGCTCAAGGCATCGGTCAAGAGTCTATCCGCTGCGGCGGCGATCGCCGTTGCCGCGGAGACCAGTCGAACATCCGCCCTCGAAATCTTCCAAACTCCCGCCGAGCTGGGCGAGCGTTTTCGCATTCCGCAACTGGCCTTGCGGGTACCCGACGCAGACGGATCCGAGCAGTTGCGATTGTTCGACGACCCGGAGGTGCTGGACTACCCCTGGAATCTTTCTCTCCACGATGCGAGGCCGACCGACGACGACCTCGCGGCCTTTGGCGCCGGTCTCCAAGTATCGGAGGGCGGTGAAATCGATGTCGATGATGATAGCGGCAAGGTGGTCTCCCGCTTCCTGCCGGACCTACAGCGGGATCTTGGGTTGGTCTACCGGCCCGAGCATTGGGACGAGACCCGATTGGCGACCTGGCTGTGCCGCAATCTGCCGGAGCAATCCCTCACACATGCCGCCAAACGGGCCTATGTCGCCGCATGGCTAAACGATCTACTGGAGCGGGATGGATTCAATCTCGCTCGAGCGAATCGACAGAAGTTCCTGATCCGAGAGCGTATCGAGGCGCGGATCCGGGACCTGCGTAAAGCCGCTATCGGTCAGGCGTTCCAACACACCTTGTTCGGCGACGATGCCGAATCACGGGTTTCGGTCAGCGACCAAGACCCCTTCGAATTCCACAACCAAGCCTATGCGCCGAGCCGCGATTATGATCCGCGGACATCGCCTCACGGCTCCTTCGAGTTTCGCAAGCACTTCTACGGGCGAATCGGCGATTTCGACAGCAAGGAGGAATTCGAATGCGCCTGCTGGTTGGACATCCAGGCGCAAAAAGGCCGCATCCTGTTCTGGGTTCGCAATCTCGTCAGACGTGAAGGCAGCGCTTTTTTTCTGCAGAAGGCCGACGGGCGCTTCTACCCGGATTTCCTGTGTCGGCTGCCCGAATTGGAGGAAAAGCCGGGACCGACCCTCGCGGTCGAATACAAGGGTGCGGATCGCTGGAAGGCATCGGAAGACGACCGTCTGATCGGTGGCCTTTGGGCCGACCTCTCGGAGGGCCGTTGCCGATTCGTGATGATCAAGGATAAGCGCTGGGATTGGATCGATCCTCTGTTGTCCTGACCACGTCCCCGAGGGGCCGTGGTCATCCTTTCGTCCAGACATCTTGGGTTCCCCGACCGGTCGCCCGACTCCAGCCGCACGCCCGGGTACGCCGACTTCAGTCGGCACCCGGGGAGGCGGACTTCACGCCGGATCACGAATGCCAGCCTTGAGCTGGATCGCCTGGCCGTTGGGTCAGCGGAAGAGGTCGACTGCAAGTCGACTATCCCGGGGGCGGCCGTTGTTGAGTCTTTCGGCGATCAGCCGCTTGCATCGCCCCGCAACGCATCGCGATAGCCCCGAATCGCTTGCGAGGTGGTCGGCTC
>JAGYOB010000069.1 GCA_018399515.1 Candidatus Nanopelagicales bacterium | reverse complement strand
TGTTAAGCACGCCGCCAGCGTTCGTCCTGAGCCAGGATCAAACTCTCCGTTGATGAATGTGTGTTAGCGCCCTCGCGGGCACCGCACTCAACGAATTGAGTGATGCTGGCAGACACAAGCTGGTGCTTGTATCAACCAAAGGAACCGTCACGACCTCACGGGCGCCGATGGCGACCGTGATGCCATGAACGGAGTTAAATTGGCATCAATATGTGGCACGCTGTTGAGTTCTCAAGGATCGTGTGCGTCCTGATCAACATCCCAGTGGGACCGGTTTCAGGGCAACCCCTCTACGTTATCTGAGCTCACCCTGCAGGTCAAATCCTGAATCTGTGACTTGGCTCACCCGGGTGGGGTCGGATCTCGCAGCCCATCCAACCCGGCCTGATCGTCCGGTGCGCTGCGATGGGTCCCCTACCTTAGGCCGCCGCGGGGCCGCTGGTCAAATCCCGTCCAGCGCGGCTCAGGTAGGTGCCGTGGTGCGAGTGACCGGTCAGCCGATCCGCACACCAGCCAGGGTCCGTCGGCCCCGGCGCAACACCATGAGGCGACCGCCGAACGCATCCTCGATCCGCGGCCGGTGCGACTCATCGGCTATACGCTCGTTGTTGAGATACGCCCCACCTTCGCCGATCGTGCGTCGCGCTGCTCCTTTGCTCGCCGCGAGTCCGCTGCGCACGAGTAGCTCCACGATGTCGGGCAGTTCACCATCGACGATCTCCCCGGCAGCAACGTCCGCGACGGGCAATTCCGAAAGTGCGGCGTCGAGAGTGTCGATGGGTACTCCGGCGAGGTCGCCTTGACCGAACAGTGCTGCAGACGCCGCTTCGACAGCGGCACACGCATCCGCGCCATGCACCAGTGTTGTCAGTTCCGTTGCAAGCCCACGCTGCGCCTCGCGCTTCTGGGGTGCCTCCTGAGTTGAGGCTTCCCATGCCAGGAGTTCGCCTTGGGGTTTCAGGCTGTACAACCGTGCATAGGTGGAGATGTCACGGTCGTCGCTGTTGAGCCAGAACTGATAGAACGCATAGGGACTGGTCATGTTGGGATCGAGCCACACGGTGCCCGATTCGGTTTTGCCGAATTTCGTGCCGTCAGACTTCGTCACCAGCGGTGTGGTCAGAGCGTGCACGGATGCTGACTCAACCCTGCGGATCAGGTCGACGCCAGCGGTGATGTTGCCCCACTGGTCCGATCCCCCGGTTTGCAAGGTGCAGCCATACCGGCGAAACAGCTGCAGATAGTCATGGGATTGCAGCACCTGGTAGCTGAATTCGGTGAACGAGATTCCTCCGGATGCCAACCGTGCGGCGACGGCTTCGCGGTCGAGCATGCGGTTGACCGAGAAGTGCTTACCGATATCGCGCAGGAACTCGATGACATCGACACCGTGCGTCCAGTCGAAGTTGTTCACCATCGCTGCGCTAGCCGGGCCGTCGAAGTCGAAGAACCGTTCAAGTTGGCCGCGCACCCGCGCACCCCACTCCTCAACGATCTCAGTGGCATTAAGGGTGCGCTCGCCACTGGACTTGGGGTCACCAATCAGACCGGTCGCGCCACCGACGAGGGCGAGGGGTTTGTGTCCGGCGAGTTGGAATCGCCGCACGGTGATGATCTGCAGCAGATTGCCCAGGTGCAGACTCGCCGCGGTGGGATCGAAACCGCAATACAGCGTGATCGGTCCGGCATCGAGGTCCGCACGCAGCGCATCAAGGTCGGTGCTCTGGGCGATCAGACCCCGCCAGGTGAGGTCCTCGACAAGCGCATTCACAAGCCTGCATCCTTCCCTACCGACCGGCGTTCAGGCGAGTGGGCGCGCGGTGCTGCCGGACGATACGGGCTCACCGTCGGGTCGTCCAGGGCGAAGCGCCAAGGGGTTTGCGCTCCCGGTCCCCCGACCCCGGTGCGCGGCGAGATGATCGTGGGGACGATCGGTCGACGAGCCAACGTCAAACAGACCGCGCTTGAGTTGAACACATCCACGCCGTCATGGGAACCATCGAGACCCAGCGCCACGGTCAGCCGGGCCGGCCCACGGGCGAGGTCACGGTCGCGGATCGCCTTCGGGCGGCGGACTCGCGCGAGGTCGATCCCCTCGATCACCTCGCCCGCTCTCAGCAGTACAGCACCGGCCTCGCCCTCAAGCCCCACCACGACGTTGGCACACCAATGCATCCCGTAGGTGAAATAGACGTACAGCGAACCGGGCGCATCGAACATGGTGGCGTTGCGCGAAGTCTTTCCGCGGAAAGCATGCGAACCGGGATCCTCCCCCACTCCGCCATATGCCTCGACCTCGGTGATGCGCACACTCACCGAACCATCGGCACCGGTGACAGTCAGCACCGAACCCAGTAGTCGAGGCGCAACCACCGATGCGTGCCCGGACAGCAGCCGACGACTCACGCGTGCTCCGGCTCTTGAGCGCACTCACGTGCGCCCGCACCGCGCCTACGCACTACTACCGCAAGTCCGATCCCCACCGCGGCACCGAGTGAGTTCGCGAGCACATCGTTCCACTGGGCCGAGCGCAGCCCGAATACTCCCTGTGCGATCTCGATCAGCGCGCCGTATGCCGACACGACCACCCACACGATCAACGGCCGTGGCCTGCGTTGGGCCAGAACGATCAACCCACCGAGAAGCAGATATCCGACGATGTGTCCGATTGTCGCGACGACCTCGCCGAGGTCGGCGATCTGCGGGCCGGGAGTTCCTCGAGGGGGCAGCAAAGAGACCACCGTGATGATCACACCGATCGTGATAGCGCCAGCCCACCATGCTGCAGCCGGCAGGCCGAGAACGCGCATGCGCTCAGTCGTCGCCACGCGCCCAGCGGCCCGCATCATCGAGAACCGCATCGAGGGCAGCGAGCTGCTCGCGCACCCGCACCCGGGCCGTGCCACCGAACGCATCACGCGAGTCCACCGAACCTTCGACGACGAGCACTTCCCGCACCGACGGCCTAAGTTGCGAGGAGATGGCAGCCAGTTCAGCGTCACTCAACTCATGCAGCTCGATCCCCCGGGACTCGGCAGCTGCCACACACGCACCGGCGATCTCGTGGGCCTCGCGGAAGGTCACGCCCTCGCGCACCAGCCACTCCGCGATATCGGTCGCGAGAGAGAAACCCTCCGGCGCTGATGCGCTCATGCGTTCGGCATCGAAGGTCAACGTGGCGATCATGCCCGTCATCGCCGGCAGCACCAGGTGCAACTGGTCGACGGTGTCGAACACCGGCTCCTTGTCCTCCTGCAGATCTCGGTTATAGGCAAAGGGCAGACCCTTCAACGTTGCCAGCAATCCGGTGAGGTTGCCGATGAGGCGACCGGACTTTCCACGAGCGAGTTCAGCGACGTCGGGGTTCTTCTTCTGCGGCATGATCGACGAACCGGTGGACCAGGCATCATCCAATCGCGCCCAGGCGAATTCGCGGGAAGTCATCAAGATGACCTCTTCGGCAAGCCGCGACAGGTGCACCCCGATCATCGCGGTGGTGAAGAGGAACTCCGCCACCCAGTCACGATCGCTGACCGCATCGATGCTGTTCGCCAGAGGTGCACCGAGCCCCAGGTCTGTCGCCACCGCATGCGGGTCGAGCCCGAGAGACGAACCAGCCAGTGCACCGGCACCCAGCGGAGAACGAGCAGCACGCACATCCCAATCCCGCAAGCGTTCGATGTCGCGAGCCAGCGCATGGACGTGCTTGGCAAGTTCGTGGGCGAAGGACACCGGCTGGGCGTGTTGCAGATGGGTGAAGCCCGGCGCGATGACATCGACCATCGCATTCGACTGATCCAGCAGGGCCTGCTGCAAATCGATGACCTCACCGGCGATGCGACGCGCTTCGTCGCGCAGATACAACCGGAAGTCGGTAGACACCTGGTCGTTGCGACTACGCCCGGCCCGCAGTTTGCCGCCGAGGGAACCCAGGCGTTCCAGCAGCAAACGCTCGATCGCGGTATGCACATCCTCATCAGCGGGGATGGGTTGCGCCTGCCCTGATGCGACGTCATCAGCCAAAGCCGACAGTGCCTGCTCGACCTGAGCGACCTCGGCATCGTCGAGGAGCCCGGCCGCATTCAACACACGGGCGTGCGCCCGCGTCTGAGCGATGTCGTAAGGCGCCAACCGCCAATCGAAGTGCACCGACAGGGACAGTGCTGCCATCGCATCCGACGGGCCCGAAGCGAAACGGCCACCCCACAGACGCGTGGAGTCAGGAGTCGACATGCATCATCCCTTCTGAGCCAGTGCGAGGAGGCGATCGGCGAGGCCTGCCCCACCCGTAGGGTCCTTCGACACGATCAACACCGTGTCGTCACCGGCAACCGTACCGATGATGAGATCCCAACCCGAATGGTCGATAGCGCTGGCGAGATATTGCGCCGCACCCGGGGGGGTGCGCAGCACGACGATATTGCCGGAATGGTCAGCACCCACGAGGACTTCGGCGAGGATGCGACCTAGGCGATGATCACCCGGTGTCACCTGGTCGGGTTCATCGGGAAGCACATACACACTGCGCCCATCCGAGCCGACGTGTTTCACGGCGCCCAGATCAGCCAGGTCGCGCGACAGGGTTGCCTGAGTGACGGCCAGACCCTCATCGGCGAGCATCGCGCGCAGTTGCTCCTGGGAGGTGATGGCGCGGTCGGTGATGATCTGCGCGATGCGAGAGCGGCGCGCGGTCGGGGTGTCAGGAGTGACCATGGTGCTCACCGGACATCAGATCGAGCATCAGTTCGTGCGGCGAAGCGGGCAACTGCCGCATCGACGATAGTCGTCCACCGCTGGCGCAGGTATTCCAGATCCGACTCGTCGAGAATGAGCGGCGGTGCAACGCGGACCACATCGGGGCGCACCGCGTTGACAATCACACCATGCTCGCGGGCGACCGCTTCGACGTCAGCGGCACAGGGGCGATCGAGGACGACACCGAGGAGCAGTCCACGACCGCGCACACCGGTCACCACGTCTGGGTTATGCAGGATCTCGACCAGGGGTACCTGGATGGCCCGCACATGCTCGAGCAGCTGATCCGATTCGATGGTGTCCAGCACCGCGAGTCCGGCGGCGCAACTCATCGGATTGCCTCCGAAGGTGGTGCCGTGCGATCCCGGGCCGAGGAGCCCGGCAGCAGGACCGAAGGCCACGATCGCCCCGATCGGCATGCCACCGCCCAGACCCTTCGCCAGGGTGGCGATGTCGGGCTCGATGCCCTCGGCCTGATGAGCGAACCACTCACCTGTGCGCCCCACCCCCGCCTGGACCTCATCGATCACGAAAAGGGCTCCGTGCTCGCTGGTGATCGCCCGCGCTGCCGCGAGATAGCCCGCTGGCGCGGGAACCACTCCCCCTTCACCCTGGATCGGTTCGAGGAACACTGCTGCGGTCGAGTCGTCCACGGCAGCCGCAAGAGCCTCGACATCGCCGAAGGGCACGACATGGACATCACCGGGCAGAGGGCGGAAGGGGTCCTGCTTCGCTGGTTGTGCCGTGAGTGCAAGCGCTCCCATCGTGCGGCCGTGGAAGGACTGATCAGCGACGACGACCTTGGTGCGCCCGGTCAAGCGAGAGATCTTGAAGGCGGCCTCGTTCGCCTCGGCTCCGGAGTTGCACAGGAGCACCCGACCCTCGCGATCACCAGCAGGGTCGAGGAGCGCGACGAGTCGCTCAGCGAGTGCGACCGCAGGTGGGGTTATCGCGAAGTTGCTGGTGTGTCCCAATGTCGCCACCTGGTCACTGACGGCAGCGACGATCGCCGGATGTGCGTGGCCGAGCGCATTCACCGCGATGCCAGCGAGTAGATCCAGGTACTCATGGCCATCGGCATCCCACACCCGAGTGCCGTTCCCACGCACCAGGGTCAGCGGCGGGGTGCCGTAGTTGTCCATGAGCGCACCGCGCCAGCGGGACTGCCACTCCTGCGCGTGCTGCATCGACGGTGTGGGCAGGGTCGACGTCATGGCACATTCACCTCGGCACTAACCATGGTGCCCACGCCCTCATCGGTGAATATCTCGACGAGCAGGGAATGCGCGATACGTCCATCGATGACATGGGCGCGCGGCACACCCTCGGTCACCGCGCGCAGACAGGCTTCCATCTTCGGTCGCATCCCCGAATCGAGTGAGGGCAGCAGGTCGGCGAGTTCGACCGGCGTGATGCGCCTGATGACCTCCGTGCTGTTCGGCCAGTCCGCATACAGGCCCTCGACATCGGTGAGCATGATGAGTTTCTGGGCCCCGAGCGCAACCGCCAGAGCCGCCGCCGCGGTATCGGCGTTGACGTTGTGGGGCACACCGTCTCGATCACTGGCAACAGTCGACACCACCGGGATGCGTCCATCGTCTAGCAGGTCGGATACGAATCCGGGATTGACCGCCACAACATCACCGACATGACCGAGGTCGACTTCTTCGCCATCGATGACGACCCCGCGACGCTCCGCGGTGAACAGGTGCGCGTCATCACCGGATAGCCCGACGGCGAACGGACCGTGGGCGTTGATGGACCCGACGATCTCGCGCTGCACCTGACCGGTGAGCACCATGCGCACGACCTCCATCGCCTCAGCAGTCGTCACCCGCAAACCGCCACGGAACTCACTGGCCACTCCGAGTTTGTCGAGCATCGCCGAGATCTGCGGGCCACCACCGTGCACCACGACCGGGCGCAGGCCCGCGAGTCGCAGGAACACCACATCCTCGGCGAAAGCCTGAGTGAGGGTGTCGTCGACCATCGCGTTGCCGCCGAACTTCACGACGACCGTGGCACCGCGGAAACGTTCCAACCATGGCAGCGCGGACGCCAACACAGCGGCCTTGTCGTGCGCGTTGAGAGTCATGCTGTCCTCACAGATGCAGTCACAGATGCGGTCAGGTGGAGTAGGCGGAGTTCTCGTGGACGTAATCAGCCGTCAGGTCGTTGGTCCACACCGTGGCGTCGGCGGATCCAGCATGGAGGTCGACGCGGATGACGACCTCGCGACCGGACATGTCCACTCCATCTCGCCGATCACCGGCAGCACCGGATCGGGCCACCCAGACCCCGTTGATCGCCACGTCGACAGAATCGGAGTTGAACTGCGCCGAGGTCGTGCCGATCGCGGAGAGCACCCGCCCCCAGTTGGGATCTTCACCGTGGATGGCGCACTTGAGCAGGTTGCTGCGCGCGATCGCCCGTCCCACATCGACGGCCTCATCCTCGGTCGCAGCACGAGTGACGTCGATGCGGATGTCCTTGCTGGCACCCTCGGCATCCTTGATGAGTTGACGGGCCAGGTCGGCGCACACCGTGAACACCGACTCGGCGAACTCATCGTCAGCCGGGCGGACACCGCTGGCACCGCTAGCCATCAGCAGCACCGTGTCGTTCGTTGACATGCAACCATCGGAATCAATGCGGTCGAAGGTCCGCCGCGTCGCCTCACGCAGGGCCCTGCATACCGTGTCGCGATCAACGTCGGCGTCGGTGGTCAGCACGACGAGCATCGTGGCCAGACCGGGGGCGAGCATGCCCGCCCCCTTGGCCATTCCGCCGACGACGTATCCCGCTCCTGTGTGCAGCGACTCCTTCGACACCGAATCGGTGGTCATGATGGCCCGCGCTGCAGCCAGGCCCCCATCATCGGCGAGACCGCTGATGCACGCATCGACACCGGCGAGGAGTTTCGGCATCGGCAGTAGTTCACCGATCAAACCAGTCGAACACACCACGATCTCACCGGCACCAACCTCGGGACCGATCGCTGAAAGTTGCTCGGCAACGTGCTCCGCGGTCGCGTGGGTGTCGGCGAAGCCCTGCGGCCCAGTGCAGGCATTGGCGCCACCGGAGTTCAACACGACCGCGTGCGCTTCGCCATCGGTGAGAACCTGACGGCTCCACAGCACCGGGGCGGCCGGGAACCGGTTGGTGGTGAACACCGCGCATGCAGTCTGCGCGGGGCCGTTGTTGACGACGAGTGCGACATCGGGGGCGCCGCTACCCTTGATGCCGGCGGCAAGACCCGCTGCAGTGAAGCCCCGGGCAGCAGTGACACTCACGGCGCAACCCCTTCCGTGGGAAGACCTGCAGCCTCGGGAAGGTCGAGGATCAAGTTCGCGTTCTGAATCGCCTGACCGGCAGCACCCTTGACCAGATTGTCCATCGCGGCGATGACGACGGCGCGGCCCGAGTGGGCATCAGCCGCAACCTGCAGGTGGACGGTGTTGGCGCCGTAGGTCGAGGACGTCGCCGGCCACTGACCTTCGGCAAGCACGTGCACGAAGGGCTCGTGCGCATAGGCGTTGTGCAGGCACTCTCGCAGGGTCTCGACGCTCACGCCGTCGCCCAGCGTCGCCGTGGCGGTCGCCAGGATTCCACGCGACATCGGCGCGAGCAGCGGGGTGAACGACACACGAACCGGAGCATCGGAAGCTTCGGTGAGTGCCTGCTCGATCTCGGGTGTGTGCTGATGGGTGCCGCCGATCTTGTATGCCGACATCGATCCCATCACCTGGCTGGCCAGCAAACTCTCCGACGGCGAACGCCCCGCACCCGAGGTGCCGGAGGCCGCGACGACGACGATGTCCTCCCCCTCGACGAGATCGGCGCTCAACAGCGGGGCGAGGGCGAGGATCGTCGCGGTGGGATAGCAACCGGGATTAGCCACTCGGGTAGCTTCGCGGATGCGTTCGCGCGCACCGGGCAATTCCGGTAGGCCATAGACCCACGTCCCCGCATGGGTGCCGCCGTAGTAGTGCTGCCAAGCGCCGGCGTCGGCCAGTCGGAAGTCCGCACCGAGATCCACCACCGCGGTGTCCGGCCCGAGCCCGCCGACCAGCGCTGCGGATTCTCCGTGGGGCAGGGCGCAGAACACCAGATCGGCCGCACCCAGCGCATCGGCATCCGCGGCGATCAGCGGACGGTCAGCCAGCGCGGTCAACTGCGGATGTACCTCGCCCACGGTGCGCCCAGCCTTGGAACCCGCAGCGATCGGGCCGAGGACGAGGCCGGAATGGGCATGGATGAGGCGCAGCAGTTCACCCCCGGCATAGCCGGAGGCACCCGCGACAGCGACCGTGACAGACATGGCCCCAAATTATACGCATACACGCATAATGTGGAGTAGATCGGGTCAGCTGCCGCGGAGGGTGGCGCCGTGGCGTTGCGCGGCCAGGGCGAGTGCACCGTCGCGGACAGCGACGATCTCCTCAGCCGACAGGGTTCGGTCGACGGCGCGCAGGCGAAGCGAGAATGCCAGCGACTTCGCCCCCTCGGGCACCTGAGGACCGGTGTACACATCGAACAGGCGCACCGACTCCACCAGATCACCCCCGCCCTCGCGCACCGTAGCGGCAACATCAGCTGCTGGCACCTCGCCGGCGACAACCAGGGCCAGATCTTCCTTCGCGACTGGCTGGGTGCCGACCAGGGGTGCGGGCACCGCATCGATGGCGTGATCGAGCAGGGCATCGAGATCGAGTTCGAACGCGCAGGTCCGGACGGGGACTCCGGCAGCGGCGATCACTCGAGGATGAAGTTCTCCCGCATATCCGATCAGCTGGGTGCCAGCGCTCAATTGCGCACAGCGGCCGGGGTGGAACGGTGCGTCGCTTCCCTGCTTCACCGTGAGCTCCAGCCCTACTGCAGCGGCAGCATCCCGCGCCACCTGGATCGCATCCGCCCAGTCGAAGTCATTACCCGGACCCCACCATCCAGCCCGCTCACGGTGGCCGGCGAACACCGCAGCAAGATGACGTGGTTGATCGGGTAGCAGAGCCTCTAGTGCGGCGAGTTCTGCTGCTCCCGGCCGTTCCTGGACACCCGGTCTCGGCGGATCGACGACACCCCGCGCATTCTGCCCTTTGCGTAATCGGAAAACCCGCCCCATCTCGCTGAGCGCGACGTCGTCGCTGCCTCGCGACAGGCTGCGCCGCAATGCCGCCAACAACCCCGGCAGCAACGTCGTACGCAGCATCGGTTGCTCCTCGCGCAACGGGTTCGCCAGGAGCGGTGCGTTTCGACGCCCATCGTCGTCGGTGACCTGCAGGACATCAAGGTCCTCAGGGCCAATGAACGGGTAGGACAGCACCTCGACGATTCCGGTGCCCGCGAGTGCCAACGCGACGCGTCGACGCAGTCGCTGCTCACGGGTGAGCCCGAAACCCGACGGTGCTGCGGGAAGAATCGATGGTATGACGTCATAGCCGCCCAGTCGGATGACCTCTTCGACCAGATCGGCCGGGTCGGTCAGGTCAGGTCGCCACGTGGGAACGGTCACAGACAGCATGTCCGCATCACCATCGACCTCGCAACCCACCGCGCGCAGTCGAGACATCACAATGTCAGCGTCAATGGGCATTCCTGCGGTCCGTGAGGCAAGGTCGACCGGCATGGCGATGACTGTCGGTACGAACGGCGACTCCCAGGCCGTCATTCCGACATAGGTCCCACCACCGTGCTCCAGCAGTAATTGAGCTGCATGTGCCGACGCGTAGGGCGCGATGACGCGATCGACTCCCCGTTCGAATCGTCGCGAGGCTTCACTGGGTAAGCGGTGGCGGCGCACCGTGCGTGCCACGGCTGCCGGATCGAAGTGCGCGGCCTCGAGCACGATGTCGGTGGAGTCACCGGTGATCTCCGTGGCCAGACCGCCCATCGTTCCCGCGAGACCGATGGGACCGGAGTCATCTCGGATGACGATGTCGTCAGGATCGAGGGTTCGCTCGACATGATCGAGGGTGATCAGGCTGCGATCAGTTCCTGCACGATCGGCCCGCACGGTTCCGGTTAAGGTCGAACCGTCGAAGGCATGCAGGGGCTGCCCGTGTTCGAGCATGACGTAGTTGGTGACATCGACGGCAAGGGACACCGGCCGCATTCCGGCTGCGATAAGTCGTCGACGCATCCATGCCGGAGTCGGTGCCTTGGGGTCGAAGCCGACGATGCGGCGCAGTGTGAACAGATCGGCCACACTCGCATCGGTAACCGAGCAGCCCCATGGCTGTGCCGCATCGGAGGGCGCCGGTAGTTCGACGAGTTCCATGGTGCGATCGAGGAACGGCAGAGCGAATGCCGTCGCGACCTCGCGGGCGATTCCGCGAACCGAGAGCGCATATCCGCGATCGGGGGTGACCGCGATGTCGAGGATCTCCGTACCGAGACCGAGCAGGTCTGTAGCGTCTTGGCCCACTGTGGTCTCATCGGCGGGATCGACAACGATGATGCCGGCGTGGTCTTCACCCAGCCCTAGCTCGCGCTCCGAGCAGATCATGCCGTCCGATGTATGCCCGTAGGTCTCACGTGCGGTGATGACGAAATCACCCGGCAGCGTTGTTCCCGGAGGAGCAACGACGACATGATCACCCTCGGCGAAGTTGCTCGCTCCGCAAATGATGCCCCGCACGCCCCCGGCTGCTGCGCCGACGTCGACCTGGCACCAGCGGATCGGTTTCTTGAACTCGGTCAGCACCTCGATCTGCTGGACTCGCCCGACCAGGACGGTGCCGTCGAACCCCGCTCCGAGAGTTTCCACTGATTCGACTTCCAAACCGGCATCGATCAGACGACCAGCGACCTCGCGTGCGGTGACGTCGGTAGGCAGATCGACCCAGTCACGGATCCAATCCATGCTGACGCGCATGCTCACACCTCCAGGCCGAAGGCCCGTGAGAAACGGACATCGCCCTCGACCATGTCCCGCATATCGGTGACCCCGTGGCGGAACATCAACGTTCTCTCGACCCCCATACCGAAGGCGAAACCCGAATACCGATCGGTGTCGATCCCAGCGGCGCGCAGCACCCTGGGATTCACCATTCCGCAGCCACCCCACTCGATCCAGCCTTCATTGCCACAGGTGCGGCACGGATTCGCAGGGTCACCGACCGATGCACCACGACAGACGAAGCACTCGAGATCGAGTTCAGCGCTCGGCTCGGTGAAGGGGAAGTACGACGGTCGCAGCCGGGTGCGCACCCCGGCTCCGAACATGGCTTCCGCAAGATGATCAAGGGTGCCCTTCAGATGGGCCATGGTGATGCCCTCGTCGATGGCGAGTCCTTCGATCTGATGGAAGACCGGCGTGTGCGTGGCGTCGAGTTCATCAGTTCGATACACCCGACCCGGAGCGACGACGTACACCGGTAAATCCCGCTCGAGCATG
>JAGYOB010000068.1 GCA_018399515.1 Candidatus Nanopelagicales bacterium | reverse complement strand
GCTGACTCATGATGGTTCCTCTCACCGGCAGGAACGTGCCGGACGATCCGTAGTAAGAGCGTTGGTATTCAGTTGTTGTGCACAAGCTACGCAGCAACTGTAGTGGAACGCATGCAAGCGTTGGCACGTTCCAGTAAATGATTGAAGCCTTTGGCGGACGTTCTGGTTTCGTCACCGAGATCAATGCGTGGCTTCCTGGATATCAAATCGTGATGCGTTACATGGCTTGTTTGCATCCTTACAGGTTGCTTGCGGTGGTGTCGCGGAGGACTATGAACACGTTTACGCGCCGAGGACCCTCCTGGGCGTCAACGTCAGGCAAGGAGAATCCATGACCGCAATCAAGCGGCGTCGTGGGATGGCGCTCCTCGCGGGTGGGCTGGCAGCCGGAATGCTGCTTGCCGCGTGCGGTGGCAGCGACGATTCCGCGAGCGACAGCACGGCCGAGGACACCGCTGCCGAAGAGACGGCGGAGGACTCCGGCGGTGAAGACGCCACAGACGAAGGTGGCGGTGACATGGCGGCGGGCTGCGAAGCCTATGCCGACTACATGGGCAATGAGGGAGCCACGGTGAACGTCTTCACCTCCATCCTGCCCCCCGAGCAACAACTGTTCGAAGAAGCTTGGGCGCAGTTCGAAGAGTGCACCGGCATCGACATTGTCTACGAGGCCAGCGACCAGTTCGAGGCTCAGTTGCCCACCCGAATCGCCGGTGGCAACGCCCCCGACATCGCATGGATTCCGCAGCCCGGCTTGCTCGAGCGGCTCGTAGCCGACGGCGGTCCGGTCGCGGCTCCGGCTGCAACTGAGGCACTTGTCGATGAGTACTGGAACCCAGCATGGAAGGACTACGGCACCGTTGACGGTACCTTCTACGCGGCCCCGCTCGGTTCAAACATGAAGTCCTTCGTGTGGTACTCCCCGCAGGTCTTCGCCGAGAACGGCTACGAAGTTCCCACCACCTGGGATGAGCTCTGGGCGCTGTCCGACCAGATGGTTGCCGACGGCATCAAGCCCTGGTGTGGCGGCTTGGAGTCCGGCGGCGCGACCGGTTGGCCGGCCACCGACTGGCTTGAGCAGGTCATGTTGCGCCTGTACGGCGGTGATGTCTATGACCAATGGGTTAGCCACGAGCTGCTGTTCCAGTCCCCTGAGGTCGAGGCTGCGATGGACACTGTCGCGGGTTGGATGAAGAACCCCGAGTACGTCAACGGTGGTTACGGCGATGTGCAGACCGTCGCGCTGACTCCGTTCCAGGATGCCGGTGCCGGCATTCCGGCCGGTGAGTGCGGCATGCTGCAGCAGGCGTCGTTCTACGCCAACTTCTGGCAGAACTTCGATGAGAACGCAACGGTGGGCCCAGACGGCACCGCCTACGCGTTCTTCCTGCCCGAGATCAGCTCGGAGTTCCCGCAGCCTGTTGTCGGCGGTGGGGAATTCGTTGCCGCCTTCGCTGACCGTCCCGAGGTGGCGGCTGTCCAGACCTACATGGCCAGCCCGGACTTCCACACCAAGAAGGCCGCCCTGGGTAACTGGGTGTCTGCAAACAGCGGCGTGCCGCTAGACACCTACGCAGCCGATTCCATCGATCAGTTGTCGGCTGAGTTCCTCACCGACCCGAACGGCATCTTCCGTTTCGATGCCTCGGATCTGATGCCGGCTGCGGTCGGTGCCGGTGAAATGTGGACGCAGATGACCGCGTGGTTCGCCGAGGACAAGCCAACGGCTGAAGTCCTTGCCGATATCGACGCGGCCTGGCCAGCGTCCTAGCGGTAAACGACGATCACAGTTCTGTGAATCGCTGACTGCCGGGGCCCGGCGGGAGTACCGTCCAGGCCCCGGCAGTTGGCGTATCTAGAGCCCTAAGGCAAGCGGCGAAGGAGGGGCGCGGGTGGAGGAACTGCTCACCGGGCTGGAAAAGCTTTGGTCCGGTTTCTTGGGCGTTGTCATCTTCGGCGCCCTCATCGCGCTGCTGTTCTTTCTCGGCTCTCGGGCGCGCGGGCGCATGTCCCGACCAGTGGCGATCGCGGTCTTCCTCGGGCCTGCCGTGATCTTGCTGATCATGGGGTTGATCGTCCCCGCGGTGCGCACGATCATCGCCAGCACGCAGGACCCATCCGGAAGCGAGTTTGTCGGCTGGGCGAACTATCAGTGGATCTTCGATTCCCAGTTCGACATCATCGTGAATTCGATTCTGTGGATCGTCATCACGCCGATTGCCGCGACAGCGTTAGGTCTCACACTCGCGCTGCTTCTTGATCGAATGCGCCGGGAAGCCATCGCGAAGTCGCTCATCTTCATGCCGATGGCGATCTCCTTCGTCGGTGCCTCCATCATCTGGAGTCTGGTCTACGAGTACCGGTCTCCCGATAGGCCGCAGGTCGGACTCCTGAGTCAGATCGTCATGTGGCTCGGTGTCGATGATCCACCCAAGTGGTTGCTCTGGCAGCCGTTTAACAACTACCTGCTCATGGTCATCATGGTGTGGATCCAGGTTGGCTTCGCGATGGTCGTGCTTTCCGCAGCCATCAAGGCGATACCTACAGATGTCGTTGAGGCAGCCGAGCTTGATGGCGCGACGGGTTGGAAACTCTTCTCCCGGGTGACGATCCCGATGATCCGGGCCACGCTGATCGTTGTTGTCACCACCATCATGTTTGCCGTCTTGAAGATCTTCGACATCGTGCGCGTCATGACCAATGGCAACTACGGCACGCAGATTGTCGCCAATGAGATGTACGCGCAAGCGTTTGTGCAGTTCAACGTCGGTCGCGGTAGTGCCCTGGCGGTGGTCTTGTTCGTCGCGGTGATTCCGCTCATCGTGTTCAACGTTGTTCAACTCAGGAAGGATCGGGCCAC
>JAGYOB010000067.1 GCA_018399515.1 Candidatus Nanopelagicales bacterium | reverse complement strand
TGCGACCGAAATCATCCATGGTGGCCGCTTCGGCGCGCACGATGATGTCGTAGGGGCCGGTCACATCCTCGGCGAGGCGGACCCCGGCGACCTCGCAGATGCGTCGGGTGACGTCCACGGCTGCGCCGACCTCGGTCTGCACGAGAATGTAGGCCTGTACCGTCACCGTGGTCCTCCTCGAATCCTGGTATGCCCTGGGCTGGCTGTTCGATCGAGCATGCGACACCCAGAGGCATTCATCGATGAGGAGACTAGCGCTTAGCCGACTGGAGGATGCCCATGGTGCCTGACTCGCTACCCCCGAACACCACGGTCGCTGACGTGGGGGAACGGATCATGGTGGCTCGGATCGTCAGCGCGTGTGGGTCCCCTCCCGAAGTACCGACCTCGACAGCGCTCGTGGGTCCCGGCGATGATGCCGCCGTTATCCGCGCCGAGGACGGTCGTGTTGTGGTGACCACCGACATGGCCGTCGAAGGTCGCCATTTCCGGCGGGACTGGTCGCAAGCGGTCGATATCGGTCACCGTGTTGCGGCAGCCAATTGTGCAGATATCGCGGCGATGGGAGCGGTCCCGACCGGGCTGGTCGTCGCTCTCGGGCTACCGGACAGCATCGAGGTCGCCTGGGTCGAGCAGCTCATGTCAGGTCTGGTCGCCGAAGCTGCACGTGCCGGTGCCAGCGTCATCGGTGGTGACGTGACGGCTGCTGACTCCGTTGTCGTATCGGTGGCAGCGCTGGGGACGTTGGAGGGCCGAGAGCCGGTTCTCAGGACGGGGGCGAGAGCCGGAGATGTGGTGGCGGTTGCCGGCCGGCTCGGTTGGGCGGCGGCCGGACTCGCGGTGCTGTCTCGAGGCTTTCGATCTCCACGTGCTCTCGTCGACGCTCACCGACGCCCCCAGCCGTCCTATGCGGCAGGTGTTGCGGCGGCGCGCAACGGTGCGCATGCGCTCATGGACGTCAGTGATGGACTCCTCATCGATGCCGGTCGGCTTGCGCTGGCATCGGGGGTCGGCATCGACATCGACTCCGCCTCGTTGATCGTCGACGAGCCGATCGCATCGGCTGCGGCGGCCTACAACCTCGACCCCCTGCAGTGGATCCTGGGCGGTGGGGACGACCATGCGCTGCTTGCGGTGTTCGCCCCGGATGCGCAGATCCCCGAACCTTTCGTACCGATCGGCCGCGTCATCGACGCCGTTGAACAACAGGTGCAACCCGGAGAGGTGCGCGTGGATGGGCGCATCCCGGAGGTGGCGGCTGGATTCGAGCACTTCCGGCGGTAGGGTGAGGCACAGAGCCTAACGACGCAGCCCAGCAACTCATCACGAGCAGGAAGGACGCTGTCATGGCGGAGGAGCTCGACGCACATGAGGACGATCGACACGGTCAGACCCCGGCTGCGTGGACGGCGGTCACCATCGTGATGATCGCGTTCTTCATCGGAACCCTGGGCGTCGTGCTCGGGCAGTACATCCTGTTCTGGATCGCGGTCGGTCTCGTCGTTCTCGGTGGAATCGTCGGAAAGGTCATGGCGATGGCCGGTCTAGGGATGCCACGAGACAAGACGGCTCCCCGGTGACCGCGGATCGCTGACCCGTGGCCGACCAGCCGATCCTGGTCGTCGACGATGAGCCGGCGATCGCCGATGTGCTGTCGCTGTATCTGACCCGCGCCGGCTTCGCGGTTCGCACGGCGTCCAGTGGCACCGAAGCCTGGGAGGTCATTCGATCGTGGCGCCCCGCAGCCGTGGTGCTCGATGTGGGACTGCCCGGAATGGATGGTGTCGAGGTGTGCCGTCGTATGCGTGCAGCAGGCGACTGGACACCGGTCCTGTTCTGTACGGCACGCGATGACGAGGTGGACCGGATACTCGGCTTGGAGATGGGTGCCGATGACTACATCACCAAGCCGTTCAGTCCGCGGGAGGTCGTGGCGCGGGTCAAGGTGGCTCTCCGTCACGCGCAAGGTCGCCGTGAGGCTACGGATGCGCTGCAGATGGGTGCGGTCACCATCGATCGGGCAGCACGCCGTGTCGCGGTGAACGGCGACCTGATCGACATGACCGCGACGGAATTCGATCTGCTTGCGTTCTTACTGGAGCATCCCGCACGGGTCTTCTCCCGCGACCAGCTGCTGGAACACGTATGGGGGTACTCCTCCGCGGTGGGAACCCGGACGGTGGATGTACACATCGCGCAATTGCGAGCCAAACTCGGCGAGGCGAGCCCGTTGCGCACCGTGCGTGGCGTCGGCTACAGCGCCGAGAGCGAGCCAGGATCGTGACGATGCAGCCTGCTCGAAGTCGTCCGGGCATGGGCATCACCATGCGCATGGCGCTGCTGGGAGTCGCGGTCGCCGTGGTGGTCGCGCTCGTCGCCGGTATCGCTGCTTTCCCGCTCGTGCGCGACTCCGCGGAGTCGCGGGCGCGTGCTGATCTGGCACGCCTGGCCGAACTGACGGCATCAACGGTGACCAAAGACGTGAACGGCCAGTTCGTGGTGCCCCCTCGCGTGGGCGGGGTGCTGCAGGCCGAAGGAGTCAGCGCCTATGTCGTGTTCCGGCGTGTCGAGGAACCACCGCCGGGTACGACTCAGCGCGATATCGATCTCGTCACGACGGGCCGGTCGGTATCGGGAACGGGTTCCACCGACGAAGGAGACGCGCTGGTCGAGGGGCGCCCGATTGAACGCAAACCTCTCGGTCGGGGGACCGGAGTGCTCCTGGTGCAACCGGTGTCGATCGCCATCGGTCCGGCCCTTGCGGTGCTGTGGCGGGTTGCCGCGGCGCTCGCACTCGGGATCGCGGTCGCGGTCGTCGTGGCGGTGGTCGTATCGCAACGGATGGCTCGATCGCTGCGCGAGGCTGCGACGGCGGCCGATCGTCTGGGGCGGGGTGAACGCGATGTGACCGTCGACCCCGCGGGGCCTGTCGAAGTCGCCCAGATTGCCGATGCGATCAACCGACTGAGTCGGGCGCTGGCTGAGTCCGAGGGGCGCCAACGGCAGTTCCTGCTGTCGGTGTCGCATGAACTGCGCACGCCGTTGACCGCGGTGATGGGATACGCCCAGGCGATCAGCGATGGCCTGGTCGATTCAGCAGACCTACCGCGGACCGGCACGGTGATGGTGACCGAAGCGCAGCGTCTGGACCGTCTCGTCAGCGACCTGTTGGACCTCGCGCGCCTGCAGGCGGTGGACTTCACCTTCGATCTTGTCGAGGTTGATGTCGGCGAGATCGTGATGCAGGCTTTCGAGGTGTGGCGTGATCGATGCCAGCGGGTTGGCGTGGATCTGCAGGTCTCAGGTCTCGATGACGACGCCCCGGAGGGAGCCTTCACCGCTCGTGTCGACCCCCTGCGGCTGCGTCAGATCATCGACAACCTCACCGAAAACGCCCTGCGGGTGACTCCTGACGGCGGGCGCATCGTGTTCGCGGTGTCTCGATCACCGGAATCGCTAACCCTAGAGGTTCGCGACACCGGTCCGGGATTGACCGAGGCGGACATCGCCGTCGCTTTCGCCCCCGGCGCCTTGCACGAGCGCTACCACGGGGTGCGCCCCGTGGGCACCGGAGTCGGCCTGGCGCTGGTCGCCCGCTTGGCTCGGGGACTGGGCGGTGTGGCCGAAGCTGGGGTCGCGGCCGATGGAGGGGCGCGTTTCACCGTCGTCCTCCCGGCCGTCGACCTTCCATCACAGCGGGCATCCACGATCTAGGGTTCACGATCTAGGATGCAAGACATGTCATCGGCGACGACCACTCTCGCGCGGGTTCCGGGTGGGCCCTGGCTGGCCGATGGCCGTCCCCGGTGGCGGCGGCTTCTAGGACCGGTTGCCACCCTGCTGGGACTACTCGCCGCTACCGCTTACGTGCGCGCGGTGGACCCCAACGTTCCCGGTCACTACCCCGGCTGTCCGACCCAGACCTTCCTCGGCGTCGATTGCGCCGGTTGCGGTGGCCTGCGAGCGACGCATGAGCTGGCGAACGGCAACGTACCGGCAGCACTCGATCACAACATCCTCGTGGTGCTGGCGGCCCCCGTCGTCGCTGTCTTGCTCGCGCTCTGGCTACGCCGCGCCTGGCGTGGGGTTATTGCGGATCCGGCTCAGTACTCGCCCCGGCGAGCGGTCCTCGAGCGTGTCCTCCCACTCGCATTCGTCGCTGTACTGCTGGTGTTCTCGGTTGTCCGCAATCTAGTCCCGTACCTGGGCTCGGGCATCGGATAACCGCCGGTCTACCCTGAACGGATGGGGACGGTCCTAGACGAGATCGTGCACGGGGTCCGCGAGGACCTCGACGAACGTATGCGGTCGCGTCCTCTGGATCGAGTGAAGGAGCGAGCGGCGCGCATGCCGCACGCCGTCGACGCTGAAGCAACGCTGCGCGCCCCAGGCGTTGGTGTCATCGCCGAAGTGAAGCGGGCCAGTCCCAGTAAAGGCTCCCTCGCACCCATCGAGGACCCCGCTGCTCTGGCCCGAGACTACGAGGCAGGTGGCGCTCGATGCGTCAGCGTGCTGACCGAGCAGCGGCGTTTCGCCGGATCCCTCGATGATCTGCGTTCGGTGCGCTGTGCGGTGGAGATTCCCGTTCTGCGCAAGGACTTCATCGTGTCCAGCTACCAGATCTGGGAGGCACGCGCCTACGGAGCTGATCTCGTCCTGCTGATCGTGGCTGCACTCGAACAACCGGCACTGGTGAGCCTGGTCGAGCGCACACGTTCCCTGGGCATGACGCCTTTGGTCGAGGTTCACGACATCGCCGAGGCTGAACGGGCGGTCGATGCCGGAGCAACAGTGATCGGGGTGAATGCCCGCAACCTACGCACCCTCGAGGTTGATGAGCAGACATTCGCCCGCGTCGCTCCGCGGATTCCGGATGTGTGCGTGCGAATCGCCGAGTCGGGTATCCGCGGACCTCGTGATCTGATCTCCTACGCCGAACTCGGTGCCGATGCGGTGCTGGTGGGCGAGAGCCTGGTGACCGGTGGCGATCCGCGTGCGGCCGTGCAGGATCTAGTGACGGCAGGTGCTCATCCGGCGCTGCGTCGGGAACGATCGACTTCAGGAGAGGGCACATGACCGACACAGTGATGGACTCTGGCCATTACGGCCCCTATGGCGGGCGCTTCGTCCCCGAGGCTTTGACCCGTGCGCTCGACGAACTCGACGCCGCGTTCCATGCGGCCCTCGACGACCCATCGTTCGGCCAGCGCCTCGATGCCCTTCAGCGCGACTACACCGGGCGCCCGAGTCCCCTGACCGAGGCGGTGCGATTCGCCGAACACTGCGGTGGAGCCCGCATCCTGCTCAAGCGCGAGGATCTCAACCACACCGGATCGCACAAGATCAACAATGTTCTCGGGCAGGCTTTGCTCGCGCAGCGCATGGGCAAGAAGCGCGTCATCGCAGAAACCGGTGCGGGCCAGCATGGTGTGGCGGCGGCGACGGCTGCGGCGCTGCTGGACTTGGAATGCACCGTCTACATGGGCGAGGAAGACACCCGTAGGCAGGCCTTGAATGTGGCTCGAATGAAACTACTCGGGGCCGAGGTCGTGCCGGTCACGACCGGAAGTCGAACCCTGAAGGACGCAATCAACGAAGCCATGCGCGATTGGGTGAGTACCGTTGAGCGCACCCACTACCTGCTGGGAACAGTCACCGGACCGGCTCCGTTCCCGCAGGTCGTGCGCCATTTCCATTCGGTCATCGGGACCGAGACGCGAGAACAGGTACTCGACCGCATCGGGCGTCTACCCGACGCGGTGGCAGCATGCGTCGGTGGAGGTTCGAACGCCATCGGGATCTTCTCGGCGTTCATGGATGATCCGACGGTGCAGTTGCGTGGATACGAAGCCGGGGGCGAGGGTATCGATACCGGTCGCCACGCAGCCAGATTCGCGATGGGGGCTCCGGGAGTGCTGCATGGCGCACGAACATATGTGATGCAGGACGAGTGGGGTCAGACTGTGCCCTCCCACTCGATCAGCGCCGGGTTGGACTACCCCGGGGTCGGCCCCGAACATGCCTGGCTGCACGACACGGGTCGGGCACGCTACGAGCCGGTGAGCGATGACGAGGCGATGCAGGCATTCGCTCTGCTGTCGCGGACCGAGGGCATCATTCCGGCCATCGAGACCGCGCATGGCCTTGCTGGCGCCATGCGCCTAGGGCGTGAACTCGGCTCCGATGCGGTCATCGTGGTCAACCTCTCCGGGCGTGGGGACAAAGACGTCGAGACTGCCGCCCGGTACTTCGGTATCGAAGGTGCACCCTCTCCGTGAGTGCACTGGCGCAGGCATTCGCTCGGGCCCGAAACGAGAACCGAGCCGCCCTCATCGGATATCTGCCCGCGGGGTTCCCCGACGTGCCCACGTCCATCCGGTTGATCGAGGCGATGGTCGCCGGTGGGGTCGACATCGTGGAAGTGGGTCTGCCGTATTCCGATCCGCTGATGGATGGTCCGGTTATCGCCGAGGCTGCCGACCGAGCACTCGCACAGGGAACGACGACCGATGACGTTCTCGACGTTGCCGCTGCGGCGGCGCGGACCGGCGCTGCCACCGTGGTGATGTCGTACTGGAACCCGATCGAGCGCTTCGGACTCGATCGATTCGCGCAGCGTCTGGCCGCGGCCGGTGGCAGCGGCGTCATCACCCCCGACCTGACGCCGGAGGAGGGGCTTGCGTGGCGCGACTCGACCGATGCTCGCGCCCTGGATCGGATTTTCCTGGTCGCACCCTCGTCGACACCCCAGCGGATCGCCACCGTGGTTTCGGCCTGCTCGGGTTTCGTGTACGCAGCATCGTTGATGGGGGTGACCGGAGCCCGCGATGCGATTTCCGGCGACGCCGAGGGCCTCGTTGCCCGGGTCCGCTCAGCCACCGACCTGCCCATCGCGGTCGGCCTGGGGGTATCGCGTGGTGATCAGGCCGCCTCGATCGCACGCTTCGCCGACGGGGTCATCGTGGGCTCGGCCTTCGTCCGCGCCGTGGCGCAGGCTCGCGATGCCGATGCGGCGATCGAGGCTGTGGGTTCCCTGGCAGCGGAACTTGCCGCCGGGGTGCGGCGTCGCAACGGGGAGGTGCTGCCCTAACGTTAGGTCGGTTCACCGTCGTGGTGCGGCGGACCTGTTCGGTCGGGATAAGGAGCGGAAGAGTCGATGGCTAAGAACAACACCGGCAAGGCGAGTAAGGGCGGCGATGAGAAGTCCACGCGCGAGAAGGCTGCCGCCGCTCGGGCCGCGCAGCAGGTAGCCGAGAAGCGCCGCGAGCGGACCATCCGCATCATCGGTGCGATCGGCGTGCTCGCCGTGGTCGTCCTCATTATTGGTCTAGCGGTGATCGTGCCCCGACTGTCCGGTGATGATTCCGGTGGAGGCGGACGCGATCTGCCCGACGTCGACCCTGCCGCAGCCCTACCCGCCGGTGTCCTCGGCCCCGATGACGAGTTCGCCTACGCCTACCCATACGGCGACGCCCCCGACACCGCGCCGACCCTGGCCATATGGGAGGACTTCCAGTGCCCAGCCTGCGCCGCCCTCGAAGAGATCAACGGTCAGGGCATCAAGGACCTCGCCGATTCCGGACAGGTGCAATTGTTCTGGCGCCCCACGACGTTCTTGGATCGAAACTTGAACAACACCTCGTCTGCCGAGGCGGTCTCAGCCTGGGGTTGCGCGATCGATGCCGGTCGGGCGATGGAGTACTCGACGGTCGTGTATGCGAATCAGCCGTCCGAGGGTGCCGGTTTCACCACGACGCAGTTGATCGACTTCGGCACCCAGGCTGGCATCGAGGGAGCAGATCTGGAGACCTTCACCCAGTGCGTCAACGATGGCACGTACCTGGGATGGGCGGTGAATTCCACGGCGCTGTTCTACGAGCAGAACGTCCCGGGAACTCCGACCGGGTTCTTGAACGGGCTTGCGCTCAATGGCGGTCAACTCGCTGATCAGGTCGAACTTCAGCGTCTCGTGGACGAGGCTGCGGCAGCGCAGTAGACGACCTGGTCGTCTGCCTGTGTCGACTACGACTACCGTGTCACGATGAACGCGCTCAGCCTGCTGGCCTTCCTGCCCAGTCCTGCCCAGTCGTCGTGGAATCTGGGGCCGATTCCGCTGCGGGCCTATGCACTGCTGATCGTCGCGGGAATCGTCGTTGCGATCTGGGTGGGTTCGAAACGCTATGTTGCTCGCGGCGGAGCACCGGGCACGATCGCCGATATCGCCATCTGGGCTGTGCCGTTCGGGATCGTCGGCGGTCGGCTCTACCACGTGATCAGCGATTGGCAGTTGTACTTCGGCCCTGACGGCAGCGGCTTCGTGGCTGCCCTTCGCCTCTGGGATGGTGGCCTGGGAATCTGGGGAGCCGTCGCGCTGGGCGGGGTCGGTGCGTGGATCGGTGCTCGTCGTGCGGGGGTGGCGCTCCCACCGATCGCCGATGCCATCGCCCCCGGCATCGCACTGGCCCAGGCCATCGGCCGATGGGGCAACTACTTCAACCAGGAGCTCTTCGGGGCACCGACCGAATTGCCCTGGGGCTTGATCATCGACCCGCAGAACCGACCTGCCGGTTACACCGAATTCGAGACCTTCCACCCGACCTTCCTGTACGAGTCGATCTGGATGCTGGCCGTCGCCGGAGTGCTGGTGTGGGCCGATCGCCGCTACCGCATGGGCCATGGGCGAGTGTTCGCGCTCTACGTCCTGCTGTACGCCGTGGGCCGGCTGTGGATCGAGGCACTGCGTATCGATGCAGCGAACACCATCCTCGGTTTGCGGCTGAATATCTGGACGTCCATTTTGGTCGGTCTGGGTGCTCTCGCCTACCTCATCATCTCCGCTCGTCGGCACCCCGGGCGCGAGGAGATCTCGACCGACGCCGAACCTGCCACCGGGGTGGCTGCTGAGTCGGCAACCGATGGCGATTCTGCTAGCCTGGGGGACCCCAACGGGCCAACGACGTCCCGTCCTTGACGGGGGCTTGAGCGCCAGGACGGTGTTCACGTCCTCATCCGACGAGTGATGTGCGAGGTTCACGTGGTTGAGGTGTCGGCATGACGACTATCGACGGTTCATTCGGTGGTTCTTTCGGTGGTTCTTTCGGCGGATTCCCGATTGCCCAGGGTCTTTACGACCCCGCAGCCGAACGGGATGCGTGCGGCGTGGCCTTCGTCGCCACGATGTCAGGCGTCGCCTCCCACGAGATCGTCGATCAGGCGCTGACGGCTCTGCGCAACCTCGACCACCGCGGTGCGTCAGGTGCAGAGCCGGACTCCGGTGACGGTGCCGGCATCTTGACCCAGATCCCTGATGCGTTCTTGCGCAGGGTCGCCGGCTTCGAGCTTCCCGCGGCCGGGCACTACGCGGTCGGCATGGCGTTCGTGCCCGATGACGATGCGGCTGAGGCTGCGATACGAGCCACGATCGAACAGATCGTCGCCGAAGAAGGTCTGGTGACGCTGGGCTGGCGGGATGTGCCGGTCAATGCAGAACCTCTCGGCGCTACCGCTCGGGGAGTGATGCCACGATTCCGGCACCTGTTCATCGCGGCACCCGATGCTCGCGAACCCGGATCGTTGTCCGGGGTGGAACTCGATCGGGCCGCGTTCGTCGTGCGCAAGCGTGCCGAACATGCCACCGACGTGTACTTCCCGTCCCTGTCGGCTCGCACCTGCGTGTACAAGGGCATGTTGACGACCAACCAGCTGCAAGAGTTCTTCCCGGACCTCTCGGAGACCGATTTCGCCTCAGCGCTCGGTCTCGTGCACTCGCGCTTCTCCACCAATACGTTTCCGTCCTGGCCGCTGGCTCATCCCTACCGATTGATCGCCCATAACGGCGAGATCAACACGGTGAAGGGCAACCGAAACTGGATGCGCGCCCGTGAGGCGATGCTGGCCAGCGACCTGATTCCCGGGGAACTGGATCGGGTTTTCCCGATCTGCACTCCTGGTGCCAGCGACTCGGCTTCCTTCGACGAGTGCCTCGAGTTGATCCACCTGGGCGGTCGCAGCCTGCCGCACGCGGTGCTCATGATGATCCCCGAGGCCTGGGAGAACCACGCGGAGATGGATCCTGCGCGTCGAGCCTTCTATGAATTCCATTCCACGTTCATGGAGGCCTGGGATGGGCCAGCCGATGTGTGTTTCACCGATGGCACGCTGATCGGCGCGGTGCTCGATCGCAACGGTCTACGCCCGGGTCGTTACTGGGTGACCGACGATGGTCTGGTCGTTCTGGCTTCCGAGGCAGGTGTGCTCGAACTCGATCCGACGGCGATCGTGCGCAAAGGACGACTCCAGCCAGGGCGGATGTTCCTCGTCGATACAGCCAGCCACCGCATCATCGAGGACGACGAGATCAAAGCCGAGCTTGCTGCGGCGGAACCCTATGGCGAGTACCTGCATGCGGGCCTGATCCATCTCGATGATCTTCCTGAGCGTGAGCACATCGTGCACACGCATGAATCGGTGGTCCGTCGCCAGCAGACGTTCGGATACACCGAGGAGGAACTGCGCATCCTGCTGTCCCCGATGGCGCTCTCAGGAGCCGAGGCCATCGGCTCGATGGGAACAGACACTCCGATCGCGGCGCTCTCGCAACGTCCGCGGTTGCTCTTCGACTACTTCCAGCAGCTGTTCGCCCAGGTGACGAATCCACCACTCGATGCGATTCGAGAGGAAATCGTCACCTCGTTGGCGCACACGATCGGTCCCGAGGGCAATCTGCTCAGTTCCACACCGGCGCACTGCCGTCAGGTCGTCCTGCCCTTCCCGGTCATCGACAA
>JAGYOB010000066.1 GCA_018399515.1 Candidatus Nanopelagicales bacterium | reverse complement strand
TCGCGCAGATGCGGCCCATCGAATCGATGACGCTGCCACGATCCACCCGCGCGTTTTCCCAGCGATACCCCGCCATAACGTCGCAGCACCTCAACAGCTGGTCCCCGACGCGATGTGAGGATGCCGGAGTCGACAGCCTCCCAGCCCAGAATCGCGAGGGCTCCCTCACCCGGCGCCACACCCCGACGGCGCAGATAGGCCGTGAATGCCGATCCGACCAGTCCGCCCGGAGCAGACATCAGCAGCGATGTCGCTGTCTCATCTGAATCCGACAGTCGCATCACATCAGCGGTGATCCGAAACTGGGCGAGTTCGCGGAATGCTTCTCGACCGGCATCGAAGTTCGGGAAGATCCAGGCCTCATAGCGGTTGGCCTGCGGTAGCCGGCGTACCCGCAGACTCGCTTCGGTGATGATTCCGAAGGCACCCTCGGATCCGATAATCAGTTGCAGGAGTTCGGGGCCGGCCGCCGATGAGGGAACATGCCCGGCCGACATCGTGCCTACGGGTGTGGCCAGCAGAACCGACTCGACCATGTCATCGCTGCGGCCATAACCGGTCGAGGCTTGTCCTGCCGATCGTGTCGCCAGGTATCCACCGATGCTGGCCCGCTGCCACGACTGCGGAAGATGGCCCAGGGTGAGTCCGCGAGCAGCGAGGATCGCCTCGAGCATCGGACCGGTGATCCCCGATTCGACTCGGACGAGCCCCGCGACGTCGTCGATGTCGATGACCGCTCGCATTCGCGAGGTGCTCACCGCCACGTGCGGCCGATCGCAGCGAAGACCACCCACAACCGAGGTGCCGCCGCCCACGGGAACGATGGCGACACCCTCACGCGAACACACCTCGATGACCGCCTGCACCTGTCCGTGATTCGCCGGCGAGATCACCGCCTCCGGTGCGTCTGAACAATCCCCCGCTCGCTGCCGGACGTAGTCCAGGTAGGAGGCTCCTCCCGCAGCTCGCCACCGGCCATCCGCTGACGTGTCGATATTCGCGGCACCGACGATGTCCGCGAGGCTGGCCAGCACCGAGGCATCCAGTGCCGATGCCCGGACCCGTTGCAAATCGGGTTCCCGCACCGGCCAGGGGCGCCCTACTCCGACGTTTCGCGCCAGGTAGGCACGGATGCCATCGGACAACTCGGGAGCCTCATCCGGTCCTCCCCACCGCCCAGGGCGGTGCGCGCCGTATCCACCGGCCACCTGATTGCTCACCCCGAAAGTGTTCCATGCACCAGCCGCGGGTCAGACCACCACGTTCGCCGGTGACGAGGCACGGGTTGGTCGTGGGGGGAAACGGTGTGGCACGCTGCCGATGTGGCCAGAACGACCTCACAATCCGTAGGCGACGCCGACTTGAATCGCACGCGTCGCGATGACGACCTAGCGCGGGCAGTGGACACCGTCAGCGACGTTGTCGTCGTGGGTGGTGGCGTGACGGGCGCCGGTATCGCCCTCGATGCAGCGAGTCGCGGCCTGAGCGTCACCCTCGTCGAAGCCAGGGATCTTGCCTACGGCACCTCTCGATGGTCGAGCAAACTCATCCACGGTGGGTTGCGCTATCTGGCGCACGGCGATTTCGGTGTCGCCTGGGAGAGCGCCCGTGAGCGACACCGCCTGATGACGGCGATCGCCCCACACCTCGTCCGTCCGCTCCCCCATGTTCTCGTCCACCCGCGGTACCAGTCACGTTCCCGTGACGCGGTCGTGCGGGCAGGCCTCGCCGGGGCCGATGGCCTGCGCCGACTAGCCGGCACGCCACGCAGTGTCCTGCCCGGAGCCCGACGCCTTCGCATCGAGACCGTGTCAGACCTCATCCCAGGCATCGATGAACAGCGAACTCGCGGAGGAGTCGGATACTGGGATGGGCAGCTGATCGACGATGCCCGCCTCGTCATCGCGATCGCACGTACCGCTGCCGCGCACGGTGCCCGCATACTCACCCGGATGCGGGCCACCCAGGTATCCGGCAACGAGGTGCTCGTCCATGACACGTTGCGAGGTGGAACCCACCATCTGCGCGCGCGTCACGTGGTCATCGCTGTCGGAATCTGGTCGGGGTCCTGGGACGACGACCTGCCGATGCACCTGTCCCGGGGCACTCACGTTCTGGTGCGACCCGATGCGCTGGGTAATCCACGAGTGGCGCTGACCGTTCCCGTATCGGAGGGCAAGAGTCGCTATGTGTTCGCACTGCCCCAACTCGATGGTCCGCTCATCGCCGGACTCACCGACGTGGCGGCCGATAACGTTTCCCCGGATGACACACATCCTCCCCAGGGTGAGATCGATTGGGTGCTCGACCAGCTGTCCTCGGTGCTGCGGACTCCGTTGTCCTCGACCGATGTGATGGGCGCCTACTCGGGATACCGACCGCTCGTGGGCTCACCCGTGAGTAGTGGTCATGACTCAGGCGAGTCGACCGCCGATATCTCGCGTCAGCATCTGATCCATCGGCGCGCTGACGGGGTCACGATCGTCACGGGCGGAAAACTGACCACCTACCGGAAGATGGCCCAGGACGCGATCGATTCCCTCGGCCTCGCAACATCTGCGT
>JAGYOB010000065.1 GCA_018399515.1 Candidatus Nanopelagicales bacterium | reverse complement strand
CTCTGGGCGGCCTACAGCGACGACCCGCTCGGGTTCTTCCAGGTGCGGGTGCTGGCCAACATCCTCAGTGCGCTGGCTTTCGCCATCTCGATCTTCGTGCGACGACCCCTGATCGGGATCATCGTCGGCCCGCTACTGGGCACCGGGATGCGCTGGCGCCAAGATCCCGACCTGCTGCGCGGGTATTCCCGAGCGACGTGGCTGTGGGCCATCTTGAGCCTGGTGCGCGCAGCGATCCAGGTGCCGCTGATCGCCGCCGGCCAACTCGCGTGGCTGGGTGCGACACCGTTCTTGTTCTACGGGCTGGTGGCGATCACCGTCGCCGCATCCTGGTGGGTGATGAAGCGCACCCTGCCTCCCGGGCATCCCGGTATCCGACACCCGCGAGTGCCTCCCGAAACTAGCGCGGCTGGCACGTAGGGCACCAGAACAGATTGCGCCCGGCCATATCGGCCCACACCACCTCATCGCCGCACACGTGGCAGTCCTGTCCTTCGCGGCGATACACATAGACCTCACCCCCGTGCCGGTCGCGTCGCTTCGTGCGCCCCATCGCCCGCGGTGAATGCTCTTCGCGCACGGTGTCGATGCGGCCGCGACGCACCCCGTCGCGCATGAGTTCGACGAGGTCATCCCACATCACATCGAATTCCGCACGCGATACGTCGCGTCCGGGGCGGTAGGGGTCGATGCCCGCGCGGTAGAGCGCCTCGGCCCGATAGATGTTGCCGACACCGGCGAAGACACTCTGGTCCATGAGCAATCCACCGATGGGGGCACGACTCCTGCTGACGCGCTTCCATGCGCGTTCGGGATCGGCATCCTTGCGAATGGGATCGGGACCGATGCGCGCGATGAGACCCGCTCGCTGATCAGGATCGAGCACCTCGCACGCGGTCGGCCCGCGCAGGTCGGCGTAGTGGTCGTCGGTCACCAGGCGGACGCGAATCTGTCCCCGCGGCTCGGGCGCATCACCCGATCCGATCGTCCACTTGCCATACAACCCCAGGTGCACATGCAGATACCGGTCGTCATCGAAGCCCAGTAGCAGATGTTTGCCATAGGCATCACCGCGACGCAGCGTCGTCCCATCGATGAGGGCCGCACCGGAGGAGAACCTGCCCTGCGGGCTGCTCACCTCGACGGGTGCACCACCGAAGGCGCGTGACAAACGGCGGGCTTGGCGGTGGACGACATGACCTTCGGGCACGGCACGTGAGTCTGCCACCCATCGGTGAGCCTGCCATTCTGATGTGGTGTCCCGCACCGCAGCCACCACCGACACCGTCGTGATGGGTGTCGATGGCTGCCCGGGCGGCTGGATCGCCGCGCGTGTGGCGATCGGGTTCGCCCCCCGCCTCCTGGAGTTTCAGGTCGTCACCGCGTTAACCGAGCTCATCGCCGACACCGACTGCACCGTCATCGCTGTCGACATCCCGATCGGCCTGCCCGAGGCCGAAGGTTCCCGTGAATGCGACCGGCTCGTGCGCACGGTCCTGCGCCCGTTCGGTTCTCGCGTGTTCCCGGCACCGGTGCGCGCGACCTTGCCGCATGTCGACGACTACCGGGGCGCATGTGATGCATCGCGAGCGGTGTGCGGCAAAGCGCTGAGCAAGCAGGCCTGGCACATTCTGGGCAAGATCGCCGAGGCTGATGCACTGGCTGACGATCCACGCATCGTCGAATGCCATCCCGAGGCGGCGTTCGCGCTGATGGGTGACGGTGTCATCGCGGAGTCGAAGAAGACGGCTGC
>JAGYOB010000064.1 GCA_018399515.1 Candidatus Nanopelagicales bacterium | reverse complement strand
CGCTGGTGCGGGAGGAACAGATTCGCAAGATTGGGCTGAGATGCTTCTTCGCCGGCCCGGACGCTGCATCGCCACCCGCACCGGTCGGGCTGAAGCCCACGACGCTGATGCGGTAGCGCTGCCCGGGACTCAACCCGTCGATCACGCAACTCATTCGCCCTGAACTTGCCGATACCGAGCAACTGAAGTCACCGCTGTCGAGACTGACGGTGTACCGCACCGGCTTGACCGGCAGGTACGCCGGCTGTCCAGGCTCGGTGTTCACCGGAACCTCCGGCGAGGGATCCCAGGAGATCTCGATCGAGGTGCCCTCGGCATTGGCTGGGTTGACGGACACGTTGCGTGGCGCCTGGGGGCGGGGCAGCGTCATCGCCGGCGGGGTGAACGTGCCGGAGTTGCCGCGGACCGGACCGACACCGAAAGGACTATCGAGTTGGAAATCCTGCGGCGGGCTGCTGGCCAGCGCTGCCATCATCGACTCGCGCCAGATCGGTCCGGGGATCTGTCCGCCGGTGACGTAGGAGTAGTACTGCCCGTTGATGGTGACATTCGTCATCGGGTACTTGAACCCACCGCGCGGGTCGCCAACCCACACGGCACCGGCGAGGTCAGGGGTGAACCCGGCGAACCAGATCGCGGCGTTTTCGTTCGTCGAACCGGTCTTGCCTGCAGCGGGTCGATCAGGAAGTGACATCGCAGCGCCGGTGCGCCCGGACAGTGGGCCGTCGATGACCCCGCTCAAGACTGCGGTGATGGTGTCAGCAACGCCACGGTCGATCACCTGGGTGCAGCGCGTCGGTGCGACCGGCACGATTCCTCCGGCCCGGTCGGTGATCTCCAGGATCGGCCGCGGCTCGCAGTATTCACCGTGATTGGCCAGTGCTGCATAGGCACCGGCCATCGACAGCGGCGAGACCTCCATCGTTCCGAGTGCGAACGTCGGCACCCGCAGCAGGTCACCGCCGCTGGCGATGTTGACGCCCATCTGCTCAGCGATCTCGGCCTGTCGGCACAACCCGTAGCGCTCGGACAAGGTCAAGAAGTAGGTGTTCGTCGAGAACGCGGTAGCTGCCCACATGTCCAAGAACCCTGATGATCCCGAGTTGCGGAATGTCAGGGGTCCGAAGGGTTCGCCGGTCTGGCAGTTGACGAAGTCATCGAAGGTCTTGGGGTTCGGGGAGTCGATGCGCTCGGACGGTGTGAACCCGGCTTCCAGAGCCGCAGCGAGGGTGAACACCTTGAACGTCGAACCGGCCTGCATGCCGATCGTGCCACCCATATCGCGATCGACGTTGTAGTTGTAGGTCGTCTTGCCGCGACCTTTCAACCCCCATTCGCGATTCTGGGTCATCGCGATGATGTCGCCGGTGCCTGGTTGCACCAGCGTGATGGCTGCGGCACGACCGCTTTCGTCTTCGATGGGGATGTAGGACGTGACGGCGTCGGTGGCGCCCTGCTGCGAGCGCGGATCCAATGTGGTGCGAATGGTCAATCCGCCTCTGCGCAGCAGGTTCTCGCGTTCGGCTGGGGTTTCACCATATGCGGGATCGGTGCGGATCGTGCGCACCACGTATTCGCAGAAATACGGAGCATAGGACGAGGTGCACCCGTTCGCCGGCTTCGACGGTTCGAGGAGGGTCTTGACAGGAATGCGGCGTGCAGCCGCAGCCTGGGTGGGTGTGACGTGACCGAGTTCGGTCATCTTGGTGAGCACGATGTTGCGCCGGCGCTCGGACTGTTCGGGATTGCGGGTGGGGTCGAATGCGGTGGGGCGTTGGACGATGCCGGCGATGGTCGCAGCCTCAGCGAGGTTCAACTCGCTTGCCGGCTTGGAGAAATACCGGCGTGCTGCGGCTTCGACGCCGTAGGCACCACCACCGAAATACACGATATTGAGGTACTTCTCGAGGATCTGCTCTTTGGTGAAACGACGTTCGAGCGCCAAGGCGTAGCGGATCTCGCGCAGTTTGCGCGACGGTGTTCGACCCTGGGCGTCTTGGAGTTCTTCTTCGCTGGTGGCCTGGGTGACGAGGACGTTCTTGACGTACTGCTGCGTGATGGTCGAGCCGCCCTGGATGCTGCCGCCGGGATTGGCGGCGTTGCTGACGACCGCGCGCACTGTTCCGCGCAGGTCGACTCCCGAATGCTCCAGGAATCGTTCGTCCTCGATGGCCACGATGGCCTGGCGCATCACCGGTGCGACGGCATCGAGGGGCACCTCGATCCGGTTCTGGTAGTAGATCGTGGCCAGCACCGAGCCATCGGCCGCCTGGATCACCGACCGCTCGGGCAGGTCGGGGGTATCGAGATTGGTGGGCAGGGATTCGAAACTGCTCACCGCGTTGCGGGTGAGCGCACCTGCGCCCGCCGCGAGCGGAAGTACCATCGCGGCCGCGACGACCCCGGCCAGCCCGGCGATGGCCACGAAGGCCAGCAGGCGAGCTACGGCGCCGGTTGGTCCGGTGGAGCCGTCGGGGCGGATCTGGCGAGGTGCCAC
>JAGYOB010000063.1 GCA_018399515.1 Candidatus Nanopelagicales bacterium | reverse complement strand
TCGGCGAAACCGGGCAACCAGGTTTCCAACGTCGAACGCATCGGAACTCTCGCATCGAGTTGGCACATCACCGCGATCCCACCGAGCAGTACCCGGTGGATGAGCACGTATTCGGCAGGCAGATTCAGCTTGAACGCGACGGAAGCCTGCGGGCTGGTGATGTCGGCATAGCGGGTGAACTGCCCGCGCAACCAATCGCGGGTGAAGTGGAACACCTCCTGACGCGTGGGATCCACCAGCGGTTCGAAGTATTCGACGACATGGTCGGGGTCAACATCGATGTCCGGTTTGATGAACCCCAACTCGCGCAGTCCCGACACCACCTCTTCGGCACGGTGATCCTGGGCGAGCCGCAGGATCCGGCCGAGGTCAGCGGGGATCCCGGTGGGGAACCGACCGACCGCGCCGAAGTCGACGACACCGAGTCGGCCATCGGGGGTCATCCGGTAATTACCCGGATGCGGATCGGCGTGCAGGAGCGCTGCGCGCGCGGGACCTTCGAGCAGGAATCGCGCATACAGCGTGCCCATTAGGTCGCGTTCTTGCGCTGTGCCTTCGGCGATGATCTTCGACAACGCTCGCCCCTCGATCCATTCCGACACCAGCACGTGCGGACCGGCGACGAGCACATGGGGGATCGCGAACTCACGATCGCCTTCGAACGCATTGGCGAAGGACCGTTGGTTGTCGGCTTCCTGCAGATAATCCAGCTCCTCCACCGCGCGAGCGCGCACCTCCTCGACAAGCGGGCGAAGTTCGAAGCCCGGCAGCATGGGCGCGAGCACTTTGCTCATCCGAACCATCTGGTCGAGGTCGCTCATCAACGCTTTGTCCGCACCGGGGTACTGCAGCTTCACCGCCACCTCACGCCCGTCATGCCACACCGCACGATGAACCTGACCGATCGATGCCGCGGCGGCGGGACGATCGGAGAACTCCACGAACCTCGACCGCCAGGCAGGGCCGAGCTCGTCGGTCATGATCGCCTCGACCTGCGCCTGGGGCATGGGTGGTGCGGCATCTTGCAGCCGCGCCAGTGTCGCGCGATAGGGGCCCGCGATCTCCTCGGGCAGGCCGGCCTCGAAAATGCTCATCGCCTGGCCGACCTTCATCGCGCCGCCCTTGAGTTCGCCGAGAACGGCGAACACCTGCTCCGCGGTGCGCCGAGCGACTTCGGCACTGACGACCTCGGCTGGACGCCCACCGATGCGCTTGCCGAAGCCCCATGCGGTCCGCCCGGCGAAGCTCACCGGGAGTGCTGCCAGTTTGGCGCCGCGGGTGATGGCCTTGCGGGGAATCTCGGGCACGCGTCCATTGTGTCCCGTCTGGGATCTTCTGGCCGGTCGGCACAATGGCGGGCGTGGATATGACCGCGATGGATATGACCGCGATGGAGTGGACCATCGCCGTAGGTCTCGCGATGACCCTGGTGGTCGTGCATCTCGTGGCGCCGCGCATCGCGCGACTTCCGGGTCTGGCTCAGCAACGCTTGGCTTCGGTCGGTGGTGGGGTCGCGGTCGCGTATGTCTTCGTGCAACTGCTGCCCGAGCTCGCCGCTGGTGGACGATCGCTGACTGAGCTTCCGATCGCCGACTTCGCACCCACCCCGATCGTTGAATCAGGACTGTTCCTCATCGCGCTCGTCGGGATGCTGGTGATCTATTCCCTCGATGTCGTCTCAGACAGCGGTCACGGGTCGTCGCGGTGGCTGTATCGCGTGCACATGACGGTGTTCGCGTTGATCAACACGATTTACGCCTACACGATGCCCTCGCTCTTAACGACCGGGATCGATTATGCGGCGCTCTTCACCGTTGCGATCGCCGCCCATGTACTGCTCGTCGATCGCACACTGGCGCGTGCACACCCCGATCTGTTTCGGCATGAGGATCGCTGGATCGGGATCCTCGGGGTGGTCGTCGGCTTCGTGTTCGCTGCGGCGTTCCCGCCCGTGGAGGAGTTGACCCTCGCGGTCACCACGGCGCTGCTGGGCGGTGGGTTGCTGATGACGACCTTTCGGGAGGAACTTCCCGTGGCCTCGAAAGCCCGGCTGCTGTGGTTGATCGGAGGAGCTGCGGCGATGACCGCGCTGATCCTGGGTGCGGTTGCGCTGGGTGGCTAGGGGCCGTGGCGCCGCCCCACCCCGGGATCCGCTCACCAATTGGCGACCATTCGGTGAGCAGATCGGGAATTTCACGACCATTTGGTGTGCAGATCGCAGAGGGAAAGACCCCGGGGATCAACCCGGGGTCATTTTCACGTGAGCGGGTGACGGGATCCGTCGCGCGCCTGGTGGCGCGCTCCTCCCGATTCCCGACGATTCCCTCGATCACATGAAAATGACCCCGGGGATCAACCCGGGGTCATTTCCACGTGAGCGGGTGACGGGATCCGTCGCGCGCCTGTTGAC
>JAGYOB010000062.1 GCA_018399515.1 Candidatus Nanopelagicales bacterium | reverse complement strand
GACCGACGTACTCCCGGCCGCCATCGTTATCGAGTCCTCCGACCTGGACGTTCCAGCGCAGGGCCTTCTTTGCATCCGAGCGGTACTCGATGCGCTCTGACTTCGTGTTCCACTGCTGCTCGACCTCGACGTTTGCCGGCAGATTCAACGGGTGACCGTTCACGTCGAAGCTGACGCCCGGCTGGTCGGACAGCTGCAGGATGCGCGGGGAGGAAGGGGCATCCGAGGTGAAGGCGATTCCGTCGGCTCCGCCGACACCGAAGATCGTGGTGCTGTTGCTGCGCAGCTCGTCGAGCAGCACGTACTGCGCTTCGCCGTTGGAGATGGCGTAGAGCTCCAAGGACTCCTTGCTCGCCAAGTCCGCTGTCTGCACCACGATGCCGAACTGGACCCCCGGCTGGACGGTGATCAGCGGCTGGGTGATCTCTTGCTGCGTCGGCGGGTTGAGCGGTGACAGCACTCGGAACTGCGATGACTCCAGCGGCTCACCGTCGGCGCCGATGAGTTGGATGGCGATGGCATCGGCGTTGTCCGCCTTCAGCGACGAGATGGCAACCAAGGTTCCCTGATCGGGACCAAGGCACACCGGGCACGGTTGCTCACCCAACAGATCGGCTACGGGAACCAATCCGATCCGGCCCTCGGTAGCGGTGCTCCATTCGATGTTCGGAGCACTGGGATTGATGGCCGAGTTGTAGGTGAAGGTGTCGTCGTTCGTGTTCACCGTGACCGCGCGGGCGCGCATCGGGAAGTTGTTGTCGTACACGGCGATGTCGTAGATGCCCTCACCGCGGTCGAGCACGGCGAACGGGGTGATGCCGTGGCCACCCTCCTTATTGATGACCGTGAGCATGTACGGAGCGGTGCCGTCCTGGAACCCTGCGATCAAGGTGTTGACCACCTCGGTCGGGGAGAACCCGGCCAGTGCAGTTGGGACGCTCTCGTTGAAGTACTGGGTCCCATACAGCCGGGTGATGGTCTGCACCGCGGGGTTGCCCATGGGGTTCGTGATGTTGATGCCGAGTCCGGAAGCTCCGACCTGATTCGCGGGGATCTGTCCGTTGTAGAGCCCCTGCGCAGCGGCGGCCAAACCGAAGCAGTGCCCGCCGAGTGCGCCGGTTTCGATCAGTTGGGCGAGCAGTTCGGCGCCGAAGATGAGCTCGCAGTCGCCGGTCTTGGGGTCGATCGTCTTCGGATCGCGGCACACGCCGTCGCCGAAGGTGCGCCGCAGGCTCAGCGCGTTGAGTCCCTGAGGGGGCTCGACTTGATCCTTCTCGTAAGCATCGAGGCTCAGGCGCGACGGTGTGCCGAAGATGAGCTGGTTGTTGATGAATGTCTGCGCAGAACCCCAGTTGGGGATGGGGAACCCGTGCGGGTACGGCCGGAAGCCGCTGTCGGCGATCACGGTGCCCTGCGGCGCCCCGACGCTGAGCGAGCCGAAGGTATTCGCGAATACCTCCGGGTTCACGACCCAGCCGGCAGGCGGATTGCCGCCGGAAATCAGATCGACCGGGCCCTCGTTCGCCTGGGCGGGAGTCAGTCCGGCGACGACCAACGCGGCGCTGGCTGCGGCTAGGAGCAAAGAACGAAGGGGGCGCGAAGTCATGCGTGCATTTAATCAAGCGCGATGTGACCGAGCAGAACCGGTCATTGACCGAGAAGGTCCGGGGATCACTTCGCGACGCGGACGACCTTCGACAACCTCGACGGCACCGACTCACCTTGCGGCGTGACCGCCACGACCCGGAAGCGGTACTTACCCGGTTCACGACGCACCCGGCACTGCAACGGAGAAGTACCGGGATCAATCGTGCACACGGTCTTGCCCTGCGGTGTAGTCACGCGGTACTCACTCACCGCCGGGTAGTC
>JAGYOB010000061.1 GCA_018399515.1 Candidatus Nanopelagicales bacterium | reverse complement strand
TCGCCATCCTGCAGGCCTACATCTTCACCCTGTTGACCGCCGTCTACATTGAAAGCGCAACGAGTGAGGAGCACTAGCCCCCAGAACTCGAGTACCCGTCTCGAGTGCCAACCAGAAAGGAAAGTCCGTGGAGTTGCTCGCAGAAGTCTCCGGTAACGTCAATGCCATCGGATACGGCCTAGCGGCCATTGGTCCAGGCATCGGCATCGGCATCCTGGTCGGCAAGGCCCTCGAGGGCATCGCCCGCCAGCCCGAGGCGACCAGCATCTTGCGCACGAACATGTTCCTGGGCATCGCATTCACCGAGGCCCTGGCACTCATCGGCCTGGTCGCCGGCTTCCTGTTCGTCTAGATCGTCCGATGCCTGAGCGAAGGCCTGATACGAAGGTCCCGGTGTGATGAAACTACTTGCTGCAGGGGGAGACGCCCCTGAGGGCAGCGCGATCCTGTTTCCAGCGGCCTACGACCTGATCTGGGGTGGGTTGTCGTTCGTCATCGTGCTCGTGCTGTTCTGGAAGTACGTGCTCCCTCGCATGAAGAAGGTCATGGAGGAGCGGTCAGAACTCATCGAGGGCGGGATCGCCCGCGCCGAGGCTGCGCAGGCCGAGGCGGAGAAAGCCCGTGAGGATTACCGCGCCGCGTTGACCCAGGCACGCGAGGAAGCCGCCGCGATCCGTGCGCAGGCCCAAAGCGATCGGGCATCGATCGTCGATGAGGCTCGCACGGAGGCTCGCAATGCCGCTACCGCTGTCACCGCACAGGCGGAGGCGGCGCTGGCCGCTGAGCGAGCAGCCGTGTCGACCCAGTTGACCCGCCAGGTCGGCGAGGTCGCGATCACGTTGGCCACCAAGATCGTGGGACAGAGCCTGTCCGACGATGCTCGGGTGCGCGCCACAGTGGATGACTTCCTCGACACCCTCGAGGGTCAGGCACGCGAGCAGGCTCAGGATCGGGGGGCGAACGCCTGATGCTGGGAGCTAGTCGCGACAGCGTCACGGTGCTGATGCGCGCCCTCGCCGAGCGCGAGGGCGCCGGATTAGCCGGCGATCTCGCCGAGCAGGTGTATTCGGTGGCCGATCTGCTCGGCCGCGAGAAGCAACTGCGCACCTCGCTGGCCGATTCGGGCATGCCCGAGCAGGCGCGTCAGTCCCTCGTCCGCTCCCTGCTGTCGGATCGAGTCTCGGCCACGACCGTCGATCTCGTGGTTCTCGCGGTCAGCCAGCGTTGGTCCACCGACACCGACATGGTCGTCGGGCTCGAGGCGCTGGCCGCCCAGGCAGCATTCGCTCGGGCGCAGGCAGAGGGCAGCCTGGACGCAACAGAAGAAGAGATCTTCCGCTTCGGCCGTGCCGTGGATGCCTCCTCGGACTTGCAGATGGCGCTCACCGATCCGGCCCTGCCGGCATCGACGAAGGCGGCCATCGTTGACTCCCTGCTGGAGGGTCGATCGACCGAAGCCACCCGTCAGGTGCTCGCCTACGCGGTCGGCCACCTGCACGGGGCGAGGATCGACGCAGTCATCGACGAGTTGTCTCGAGCGGCTGCAGCCCAGCGCGAGCGTGTCGTCGCCGAGATCAAGGTCGCCGCGCCCCTGGAACCGGGTCAACATGATCGCCTGGTCGCTGCCCTGTCGACGATGACAGGACGTCAGGTCCGGTTGAACGTCGCCGTCGACCCCACCGTTCTCGGTGGCGTGTACGTCGCGATCGGCGACGACATCATCGATGGAACCATCGCCACGAGACTTGCCCAGGCCCGCCGAGCGATGCTCGGTTCCTAGCCCAGCCACACCAGAACCGCACACCACAAACGCACACCCGCTGAACCGCCGACGAGGAGTCGGCCCGACGAAGGAGAGCAGGACACCATGACGGAGCTGACGATCCGGCCGGAGGAAATCCGGGATGCGATCGAGCGGAACGTCGCGGCGTACTCGCCGACGACCGCCCGAGAAGAAGTGGGTCGCGTCCTCGAGACCGGTGACGGCATCGCTCGAGTCGAGGGCTTGCATTCGGCCATGACCAATGAGCTGTTGGAATTCGAAGGCGGCCTGCTCGGCATCGCGTTGAACCTCGATGTGCGCGAGATCGGCGTGGTGCTCCTCGGCGATGGATCAGCCATCGAAGAGGGCCAGGCTGTCCGGCGTACCGGCGAGGTGCTGTCGGTTCCCGTGGGTGATGGGTACCTCGGGCGCGTTGTGGACCCTCTGGGCAAGCCCATCGATGGGCAGGGCCCGATCGCTGCCGAAGCCCGACGAGCACTCGAATTGCAGGCACCCACGGTTGTGCAGCGCCAGCCGGTGAAGGAGCCGCTCCAGACGGGGATCAAGGCCATCGACGCCATGACCGCTATCGGGCGTGGCCAGCGTCAGCTCATCATCGGCGACCGCCAGACCGGTAAGACGGCGGTGTGCCTCGACACGATCATCAATCAGAAGTCCAACTGGGACAGCGGGGATCCGACCAAGCAGGTGCGCTGCATCTACGTCGCGATCGGGCAGAAGGGTTCCACGATCGCAGCCGTCCGTGGCGCGCTCGAAGAATACGGTGCGATGGAATACACCACCATCGTGGCCGCACCCGCTTCCGATCCCGCCGGCTTCAAGTACCTCGCCCCCTACACCGGGTCTGCCATCGGTCAGCACTGGATGTACAACGGCAAGCACGTGCTCATCGTGTTCGACGATCTGAGCAAGCAGGCCGAGGCCTACCGCGCAGTGTCGCTCCTGTTGCGCCGGCCCCCGGGCCGCGAGGCGTACCCCGGTGACGTCTTCTACCTGCATTCCCGGCTGCTGGAACGCTGCGCGAAACTATCCGATGAGTTGGGTGGCGGCTCGATGACCGGCCTGCCCATCATCGAGACGAAGGCCAATGACGTATCGGCGTTCATCCCGACCAACGTCATCTCGATCACCGACGGGCAGTGCTTCTTGGAGTCTGACCTGTTCAACTCCGGTGTTCGCCCGGCCATCAACGTCGGTATCTCGGTGTCCCGTGTCGGTGGTGCCGCCCAGCCCAAGGCGATGAAGAAGGTCGCAGGTCCGTTGCGGTTGAACCTCGCGCAGTTCCGCGAGCTCGAGGCTTTCGCGGCATTCGGTTCGGACCTGGATTCAGCATCCAAATCCCAGTTGGCCCGGGGCACCCGCCTGGTCGAACTGCTCAAGCAGGCGCAGTACCAGCCGCAGGCGATGGAGCGCGAGGTCGTATCGGTGTGGTCGGGCACGACAGGCCGGCTCGACGAAGTGCCGGTCGAGGATATCCGTCGATTCGATGCGGAGTTCTTGGATTACATCGGTCGCGAGCATGCGGGAATCTACGACTCGATCCGCCAGACCTCGGATCTGTCCGACGACACCGTGGCATTGCTGGACTCGGCGATCACGTCGTTCAAGGCGCAGTTCACCACCGGCAGCGGCGAACTGTTGATCAAGGACGAGCCGGTCGAAGCTGTTGCTGAAGAAGACATTGACCCGACCCAGATCACCGTGAAGAAGCGGGGATAGTTCATGGGCGCGCAGCTGAGGGTCTACCGACGGCGTATCCGTTCGGTCCAGGCGACGAAGAAGATCACCAAGGCGATGGAGCTCATCGCCTCGTCTCGCATCGTCAAAGCCCAGCAGCGGCTCGACGCCTCCCTGCCGTACCTGACCAACCTGCTCGATGCGATCTCCGCGGCGGCTTCGCATGCGACCGATATCGCCGCACATCCGCTGATCGCCAAGGCCGAACGTCAGGATCGAGCAGCGGTCTTGGTGATCACCGCCGATCGAGGTCTGGCCGGGGCCTACTCCTCCAATGCGATCAAAGAGGCCGAGGGATTGACCCGCACCTTCACCGAGAAGTCCATGGAGACCGTCCCGTATGTGGTCGGTCGCAAGGGCGTGTCGTTCTATCGGTTCCGTAATCGCCCGATGGGTGGGGAATACACCGGATTCACCGATCAACCCACCTACGAGGACGCCCGCCGGATCGGCGAGGACCTCCTGACGCGATTCATGCAGCCCACTGACGAGGGCGGTGTCGACGAGATCCACATCGTGTATACCTACTTCAAGAACATGGCGTCCCAGGAGGTGCGGGTTCGCCGAGTGCTGCCCCTCGAGGTGGTCGACGAGGTCGTTGACTCCCAAGTGGGCGGTGAGATGTTCCCGCTGTACGAGTTCGAGCCCAGCCCCGATGCCGTCCTCGACTCGCTGCTGCCCCGCTATGTCGAGCAGGCGGTGTACAACGCGCTGCTGATGTCGGCGGCCAGTGAGCATGCTGCACGTCGGCGGGCGATGAAGTCCGCCACCGATAATGCGGAGGAACTCATCCGCTCCCTTACCCGACAGGCCAACCAGGCACGGCAAGCAGAGATCACCCAGGAAATCAGCGAGATCGTCGGCGGCGCCGACGCGCTGTCCTCCGCCTCATGAACCGCGCATCACGAATCGAAGGAGATCCGATCCCATGACTGCCACGATCGACACTGCGGCCGCGGACCAGGCCGATACCCCTGCAGTGGGTCGCGTTGCCCGAGTGACCGGACCGGTCGTCGATGTCGAGTTCCCGGCCGAGGGTATGCCCGAGCTCTACAACGCCCTCACCGTCGATGTCTCCTTCGACCAGGGTGACGAGGGTGGTGGCGCGCAAACCCTGACTCTCGAGGTCGCCCAGCACATCGGCGACAACATGGTCCGTGCGATCTCCATGCAGCCCACCGACGGTCTGGTCCGCGGTGCTCCGGTGCGCGATACCGGCTCGCCGATCATGGTGCCGGTGGGCGATGTGACCAAGGGCCATGTGTGGAACACCCTGGGTGTGCCGCTCGATGTGCCCGAGGCGAGCCTGGACATCAAGGAGCGGTGGAGCATCCACCGTCAGGCCCCTGCCTTCGACCAGCTCGAGGCCAAGACCGAGGTCTTCGACACCGGCATCAAGGTCATCGACCTGCTTACCCCGTACGTCAAGGGCGGCAAGATCGGCCTGTTCGGTGGAGCCGGTGTCGGCAAGACCGTGCTCATCCAGGAGATGATCTATCGCGTCGCCGAGAACTTCGGTGGCGTGTCGGTCTTCGCCGGTGTGGGGGAGCGCACCCGTGAAGGAAACGACCTGTTCTTGGAAATGACCGAATCAGGCGTCATCTCCAAGACCGCCCTGGTGTTCGGCCAGATGGACGAACCGCCGGGCACCCGTCTGCGCGTCGCCCTGACCGCATTGACGATGGCGGAATACTTCCGCGACGTGCAGAAGCAGGATGTGCTGCTGTTCATCGACAACATCTTCCGGTTCACCCAGGCCGGATCCGAGGTCTCGACGCTGCTGGGCCGCATGCCCTCGGCCGTGGGATACCAGCCGACCCTGGCCGACGAGATGGGCCAGCTGCAGGAGCGGATCACTTCGACGCGAGGACACTCCATCACCTCGCTGCAGGCGATCTACGTCCCCGCCGACGATCTCACCGACCCGGCGCCAGCGACCACGTTCGCTCACCTCGATGCAACCACGGTGCTGTCCCGCCCGATTTCCGAGCTAGGCATCTACCCCGCCGTCGATCCGCTCGACTCGACCTCGCGCATCCTCGATCCGCGCTACATCGGCGACGAGCACTACCGGGTTGCCGCGCGCGTGAAGGAGATCTTGCAGCGCTACAAGGACCTGCAGGACATCATCGCCATCCTCGGTATCGATGAATTGTCCGAGGAGGACAAGATCCTCGTCGGTCGCGCTCGGCGCATTCAGCGCTTCCTCAGCCAGAACATGTTCGTCGCCGAGGCATTCACCGGCCAGCCCGGGTCTTTCGTGCCGGTCGCCGAGACGATCGCGTCCTTCGATGCGCTGTGCAACGGCGAATACGATCACATTCCCGAGCAGGCGTTCTTCATGTGCGGTGGAATCGAAGACGTCGAGCGCAAAGCCGCTGAACTGGCCAAGGAGGCCTAGGCGATGGCTGAACTCACCGTCGCGGTGGTCTCGGCCGAAAAGGCCCTGTGGCAGGGCACGGCGAAGAGCATCGTGGCCAAGACCCCGGAGGGCGAGATCGGCATCATGCCCGGTCACGAACCCATGCTCGCGCTGCTGGTCGAGGCTCCGCTGCGAATCGAGCAGGCCGACGGCACCAAGACGCTCGTGGCCGTGCACGGAGGTTTCTTCTCGGTCGATTCCGACCGGGTCAACGTCATCGCGGAGACGGCGGAGATGGCCCACGAGATCGACGTGGAGCGAGCGAAGGTGGCTCTTGAGCGGGCGAAGGCTCGCTCCCACGAAGAAGAAGCCGAGGCCCGGGCGGCCAAGCGCGCCGAAACGCGGCTCAACGTCGCGGTGGGCTCAGGGCGTTAGTCCTCTCTACTGCCGAGTGCGCACCTACGTGCACATTTCGGCTCGTTTTCCTGCCCGTAGG
>JAGYOB010000060.1 GCA_018399515.1 Candidatus Nanopelagicales bacterium | reverse complement strand
AACGGATCTCGAAGTCTGGGCCGAGGGCCTCGACGGTCGCCGGGGATAGTTCTTCAGCGATGAGCACGACGGGCTTGGACACTAGACACCTCGCGGGGGTTGTCTGGGCGGACGATGGTTGCCGGGCTCGGCGCAGTCTAGCCACAGGGTCCTGGACCTTAGACGCCCGCGCGGCGGCGCCACGCGGTGAACGAGGTCACCGGCCCCGCATGCGGCGCGATCAGCCAGGGCCACGGATGCAGCGCACCGATGTGCAGGTGCGGCGCGTGAGCCGCCCACCCCGGCACAGGCGCGAACGTGGTGGCCAGTGGCACCTGCGCCAATGCGCTGCGGGGACTGCCCAACCACACGGTGAGATCTCGACGGGTCGCCAGATCGGACAGACATTCGGTGAGGAACACCAGCCGATGCGAGGCCAGCCGCAGGCGCGTGAGCAGCATGGTGTCGAATACGAAGACCACGGGAATATCCGGCCACGCCGCGACAGCCGGATCCTCGTCTCCCAAGGACTCCGCGGTGATCCACACAGCCTCGGGAGCGTGGTGGATGTCAGCCTGGCTCGGGCCCCGGGTAGCCGGGAGGTCGGGGTCCTTGCGCATCAACGGGTCGACGATCGCGCGCGGTGGGACCGGTTCGTCGTCGGGCCACTGCTCGATGGGACAGTCCGATTCACGCGGGCATGTGCCGCACAATCCGGGCGCGCGCTTGTCGACCTGCCAACGTGAGAACCCGTATCTCTTTCCGGTGAGCGCACCGACCGTCCATTGCCAGCCCAAACGGTTGGCTGCCCGCGAGCCGTCGAGCAGGTTCCGGAAGAACTCGTCCTCGCCATCACGCCAGCCCTGTCGTTCTCGAACCGAGTAGTGCGATGCCAGCCACATCCGCTGCTGGTTGGTCAACCACCCCTGCTCGGTGAGGTCCCGCACCGACAGGTCCAAACAGGCCATGCCTCGCGCCCCCTCACCGCGTACCGCCTCACCGCGTACCGCCTCACCGATGGTGTCGGGCCGCCAACGGGTCGGCGCGGCATCGGTGCGCTCTTCGACGGCGAAGCGCAAAGACCGTCGAGTCGATCGCCCGACGCGGGCGTACAGGTGCCGGGCGTACTCCTGCCACAGCAGTTCGCTGCGGAAAGCCTCAGCGTCGTGAGCCGGTCCGGCCTCCACGTGATTCCACACGCGGGGCAGATCGAGGAGTCCATGGCGGATATACGGCGATAACCGGGAGGCCCCTTGTCGGTCGGGGGGCCAGACCTCGTTGCGCCGGCGGGCATAGCCGGCGACATCGAAACCGGCCAATGCTCGATCCGCCTGGGACTGCCCGCCACGGATCCCTCCCGATCGCACGGGCCCGGTGACCAGCTCACCGAGATGCTCGGCAACCCAGGCGGTCTCCTCACCCGGCTTCGGCACCGGCACCTGTCGGGCAGATGGGACAGTCACGCCGTCGATCCTGTCGCCGACCGCACCCGGATCGGTCCCCGTGCGGTCGACGGGTCGACTGGCCTTCCGTTCTGCACGATCTCCACACGTCCTGCAGCCACAAGGCGCCGCGCTGCCGATCGAGCCGGCTCCATCAAGGCGCGCCACGCCTGCTCATCATCACCGGCGATCACCTGGGCAGCCTCACTCGGACAGATCGTGGCATTGCGCGCACGTGCCTGCAGTAGGTCGAGAATCGCTTGCTCGAGCCGTCGGTCGACATCGCTCACTCGGGACCGACGGCACCGATCAGAGCAATACCGGACTTCATTCCAGTCTCGCGCCCACTTGCGACGCCACTCCATGCGTCGACCACACCTCTGGCAGTTCTTGTCCTCAGGTATCGACGCCACGGCTGGGGTCCTAGCGGGCTGCCGTTCCCTCGACGTAGTCATCGTCACCGGAATCGATCCAACTCATCAATCCGCGCAGTTCTCGACCGACACTCTCGATCGGATGCTGTTCGGCCTGTTCGCGCATCTGTCGGAACTCCGGACCACCAGCCTCCTGGTCAGCCATGAATCGCTCGGCGAACGCACCGCTTTGGACATCCGCGAGAACCGCCTTCATGTTCTCTTTCACACGATCGTCGATCACGCGCGGACCGGAGACATAATCGCCGTATTCGGCCGTGTCCGAGACGCTCCAGCGCTGCTTGGCGATGCCGCCCTCGTACATCAGATCCACAATCAACTTCAATTCGTGCAGGCACTCGAAGTACGCGACCTCCGGCTGATAACCGGCCTCGACGAGCGTCTCGAAGCCCTTCATGATCAGCTGCGATGCACCTCCGCACAGGACCGCTTGCTCGCCGAACAGATCGGTCTCGGTCTCCTCGGTGAACGTGGTCTTGATACCGCCGGCGCGCAGGCAGCCGATCCCACGCGCATAGGACAGGGCCAGTGGCCAAGCCTGCCCCGTCGCATCCTGTTCGACCGCCACGATCGCCGGCACGCCCCGACCCGCGACGTATTCGCGTCGCACCAGGTGCCCTGGGCCCTTCGGCGCGACCATGCAGACATCGATGAAGGCTGGCGGAGTGACATAGCCGAAGCGGATATTGAATCCGTGGGCGAAGAACAATGCGTCGCCGTCCTGCAGATTCGGCTCGACAGCCTCGGCGTAGAGCTTCTTTTGCACCGGGTCGGGAACGGCCATCATGATGAGGTCGGCTTCTGCTGAGGCCGTGGCCGGGTCGACCACCCGCAGCCCTTCCTCCTCGGCCCGAGCGCGACTGCGTGATCCCTCAGCCAGGCCAACGCGGACATCGACCCCCGAATCGCGCAGGTTCAGCGCGTGCGCGTGCCCCTGGCTGCCGTAGCCGAGCACGGCCACGACTCGGTTAGCGATGATCGAGGGGTCAGCATCGGCTTCATAGAACAACTCGGCCACGGGATTTCCTCCGATATTCGTGATGATCGTGCGTGACGGCAGGCGAAGTGAAGGGTATCGCTCAGGCAGACCGGTCGACGGGGCGGAGGGAGCGATCGGTCATCGCGCGCCCTCCACGCGACAGGGCGACCATCCCGGACTGGACGAGCTCTTTGATGCCGTAGGGCTCGAGGACCCGAAGAAAGGCTGCGAGTTTGTCATGGTCGCCGGTCGCCTCGATCGTCACGGCATCGAGGGCTACGTCGACGACCTTCGCCCGGAAGAGGTTCACCGTCTCCAGGATCGATGACCGGGTGGAGGCATCCGCTCGCACCTTGACCAGCATGATCTCGCGCTGAACAGCGGAATCAGATTCCAACTCCACGATCTTGAGTACGTTGATCAACTTGTTCAACTGCTTGGTGACCTGCTCGAGCGGCAGCGATTCGACAGCCACGACGATCGTCATCCGGGAGACCTCGGGCATCTCGGTGGGACCAACGGCCAAGGATTCGATATTGAATCCGCGCCGGGAGAACAGGCTGGCCACTCGGGCCAGGACCCCGGGCTTGTCCTCGACGAGGACCGACAGCGTATGGCGGCTCATGATCGGCTCAGTCCTCTCGATCCCATGATGGCGCCATCTCACGGGCGACCAGGATGTCGTCGTTACTCGTGCCGGCAGCCACCATCGGCCACACCATGGCGTCCTTGTGCACGACGAAGTCCACGACGACCGGTGCATCGTCGATACTCATCGCCTTCTCGATCGTCAAGTCCACCTGGTCCGGACTGTCGCATTGCAGGCCGTAGCAGCCGTACGCCTCGGCGAGCTTGACGAAGTCGGGGAATCGGTGGGAGTGCAGATCGGTCTGCGAGTATCGCTCGTTGTAGAACAGCGTCTGCCACTGCCGCACCATGCCGAGGCTGGAATTATTGATGAGTGCGACCTTGATCGGGATGTCGTTGATGCTGCAGGTCGCCAACTCCTGGTTGGTCATCTGGAAGCAGCCATCGCCGTCGACCGCCCAGACCGTTGTCTCGGGCAATCCGACCTTGGCTCCCATTGCCGCTGGGACCGCGTAGCCCATGGTGCCCAGGCCACCGGAGTTCAACCATGTTCTGGGATTGTCGTATTCGATGAACTGCGCGGCCCACATCTGATGCTGGCCCACGCCGGCGGCGTACACGGCCTCTGGACCGACGATGGCGCCGAGCCGCTCGATCACCAGTTGCGGCGATAGTGAGCCATCGGCGGGCAGGTCGTAGCCCAGCGGATAGGTCTGGCGCCAGTTGTCCAGTGTCGCCCACCAGCCCTCGTAATCACCCTGGCGTCCCTGGGCGCGGTCCTCGTCGATGACGGTGACGAGTTCGGTCAAGAACTCCCCCACATCGCCGACGATCGGCACGTCGGCGAATCGGTTCTTGGAGATCTCGGCCGGATCGATGTCGACGTGGATGATCTTCGCGTCAGGCGCGAACGTGTCCAGTCGCCCGGTGACGCGGTCATCGAAGCGGGCGCCGAGGGCGATGATCAGGTCGGACTTCTGCAGGGCACCGACAGCGGCGACCGTGCCGTGCATTCCCGGCATTCCCAGGTGCTGGGGATGAGTGTCGGGGAAGGCACCGCGTGCCATCAGTGTCGTGACCACGGGCAAACCGGTCATCTGCGCGAGCCGGAGCAGCGCCGGGCTCGCATTTGCGCGGATGACGCCACCGCCGACGTAGAGAACCGGGCGACGGGATTCGGCGATCAGCCGGGCGGCCTCTCGCACCTGCTTGGCATGCGGCCGGGTCACCGGGTGGTACCCGGGGAGGTCGACGTGATCGGGCCAGGTGAATGACGATGTCGCCTGCAGAGCGTCCTTGGAGATATCGACGAGGACCGGACCGGGCCGGCCGGTCGAGGCGAGGTGGAAGGCCTCGGCGATCGCCCGGGGGATCTCTGCCGGATCGGTGACCAGGAAATTGTGTTTGGTGATCGGCATGGTGATGCCGCGGATATCGGCCTCCTGGAAGGCATCTGTACCGATGGACGAGGACGGCACCTGACCGGTGATCGCGACCATGGGCACCGAGTCCATGTGGGCGTCGGCGATCGGGGTGACGAGGTTGGTCGCTCCCGGCCCGGACGTCGCCATACATACCCCGACCCGACCCGTCGCAGCGGCATACCCTTCCGCGGCATGGCCGGCGGCCTGTTCGTGGCGCACCAGGATGTGGCGCACGATGGTCGAGTCCATCAGCGGGTCGTAGGCGGGCAGGATCGCACCGCCGGGAATGCCGAAGACGACCTCGGCCCCCGCGTGCTCCAGGGAGCGGATCAGACTCTGCGCCCCGGTCAGCGTCGCGCTCTCCGTTGGGTTGGTACCGGTGGTGCTGCTCATACTCGCCATCCTCATTCCCCGGTCACGCCCGCTACGAGGGATCGTGCAGTGCACTCCCCTGCGGTGCACTCCATGGTCTCGCATCGGCCCTATCAACACGAAACCCCCCGGCCCGGGTGGGCTCGGAGGGTGCGCGCGGGTTCGCCTGAGGCGACGCTTCGGGGTTAACCCGCGCGCCTGCCTACAATGACGATCCGCTGCATGTCACCCACCATACTCCACCGTCCCGCGCAGCGCTAGTCGCAGACCGCGCCACCGGAGGCCGACCCCACGAGTTTGGTGTACTTCGCCAGAACCCCACGGGTGTATCGCGGGGGCAACGGGGCGAATTCTGCCCGACGGCGTTCCAATTCGGCCTCGTCGACGAGGAGATCGAGCGTGCGGGCGGTGATGTCGATGCGCACGCGATCACCATCGCGGATAAGCCCGATCGGCCCCCCGTCGGTGGCCTCGGGAGCTACGTGGCCCACGCAGAGCCCGGTCGTACCCCCGGAGAACCGACCATCGGTGATCAACAGGACGTCCTTGCCCAGGCCCGCACCTTTGATCGCAGCCGTGACCATGAGCATCTCGCGCATCCCCGGGCCACCTTTGGGACCCTCGTACCGGATCACCACGACGTCACCGGCACCGATGGTGCCGTCCTCGAGTGCAGCCATCGCCGACTGCTCCCGATCGAACACCCGCGCGGAACCCTCGAAACTCTCCACGGGCACACCCGCACTCTTGACGACCGCGCCCTCGGGTGCCAGGGAGCCGGACAGGATGGTGATCCCGCCGTGCGTGTCGAGAGGATCAGCGGCCGCGCGCAGGATGTCGCCATCGGGGTCCGGCGGTGAGATGTCGGCGAGGTTCTCCGCGATAGTACGGCCGGTGACGGTGAGGCAATCGCCGTGGAGCAGGCCAGCATCGAGCAGTGCTCGCATCACCACGGGGACACCACCCACACGATCCACATCGCTCATGACGAAGCGCCCGAACGGCTTGACGTCGGCGAGGAGGGGAACCTTCGATCCGATGCGATGGAAATCCTCGAGGTGGAGTTCGACATCGGCTTCGTGCGCGATTGCCAGCAGATGCAGCACGGCGTTCGTGGAACCGCCGAACGCCATGAGGATCGAGATCGCGTTCTCCAGGGACTGCCGGGTGATGATGTCGCGGGCGGTGATTCCCTGACGGATCAGGTTCACCACCGCTTCGCCGGAGCGTCGAGCGAAGCCATCACGACGACGATCGACCGCGGGTGGAGCAGACGATCCCGGCAGCGACATCCCCATGGCTTCGGCAGCGCTGGCCATCGTGTTCGCCGTGTACATACCACCGCAGGCTCCCTCGCCCGGGCAGATCGCGCGCTCGATTCGATCGACATCCTCGCGGCTCATCAAGCCTCGGGCGCAGGCTCCGACGGCCTCGAACGCGTCGATGATGGTCACGTCGCGGTTGCTGCCATCGGACAGCGTCACGTTGCCGGGCAGGATCGAACCGGCGTAGACGAAGACGCTGGCGAGGTCGAGCCGGGCCGCTGCCATGAGCATGCCGGGCAGGCTCTTATCGCACCCGGCGAAGGTGACCATGCCATCCAGCCGCTCGGCCTGCATGACCGCCTCGACCGAATCGGCGATGATCTCGCGGCTGACTAGCGAGAAGTGCATCCCCTCGTGACCCATGGAGATGCCGTCGGATACCGAGATGGTGCCGAATTCCATCGGGAAGCCACCGCCGGCATGCACACCCTCCTTGGCAGCCGTCGCCAGGCGATCGAGGGACATATTGCACGGAGTGATCTCGTTCCACGACGACGCGATACCGATCTGCGGCTTGGTGAAGTCATCGTCGGACATCCCGACGGCTCGAAGCATCCCCCGGGCAGGCGCACGTTCCAACCCATCGGTGACGTCGCGGCTACGTGGCTTGATATCGGGGGTGTTCACCATAAAAGCAGACTAGAGGAGTCACCGGATGATGTGCACCATAGGTAGGCCATGGCGCCAGCGCTCGACCTGCTCGGTGATGAGGCGACGCATCCTCGGGGCGAAGGCCGAGGTGTTGCCACCGACGTGCGGGCTGATGAGCACCCCGGGTGCGCGCCACAGCGGATGATCAGCCGGCAGCGGTTCGGGGTCGGTGACATCGAGGGCGACATCGAGTCGTCCCGCAGACACCTCGGTGAGCAGCGCTTCGGTGTCGACGACGCTGCCGCGGGAAACGTTCACAAGCAGGGCCCCGTCGCGCATGCGCGCGAGGAACCCGGTATCGACCATGCCGCGCGTCGTGTCGTCGAGGGGAACGGCGAGGACGACGACGTCGGCCGTGGGCAGGAGCGACTCCAGGTCGGTGATCGCCGCGACACCCTCGCGCGCGGTGCGGGCGACAGCGACGACCTCGGTCTCGAACGGTGCCAGGCGAGCGGCGATCGCTCGCCCGACTCCACCGAATCCCACGATGACCACACGCTTATCCGCCAGCGCCTCGTACCTGCCGTAGATCCAGGTGCCCGTCGGCATCGCACGCGCCATGTCGTCGATTCGACGCAGTCGAGCGAGGATGAGCCCGACCGCAAGCTCTGCGGTGCTCGCATCGTGCACCCCACCGGCATTGCACAGTGTTACGCCCTCGGGCACGAATGGCACAGCGTGCTCGTATCCGGCGGTGGGGAGCTGGCAGACCTCGAGCAGCGGCATCGAGGCCATGACCGCGAAACCCTCCGGGCCACCCATATACGGCGGAACGAAGAACCGAATGCGATCGAGGTCGGACTCCGGGGGCACACCGTCATAGGCCACCAAACCCTCGGGCGCCGGATCCGGGCGCAGGTCGCGGGGAACGCTGATCACACCGAACACCCCACCACACTCTGGCCCAACATTCCTCCCCAACGTGGTCAACCCCGCCTCGAGTCGCGTCCTGCGGCGCGACAGCGCACAGTGGAGGGGTGAAACCTCGCAGAGCATCCGTCCTGATCGGCGCCCTGGTGAGCATCGGCCTGCTGGCCGGCTGCGCCGGCTCACCTATGTCGACCCCCACTGCCGTCGAACCGATCGCACCCTTGCCGGGCGCCTCCGTCGCAGCCACCGTCACCGAGGAGCTGCGCTCACCCTGGGGTCTGGCGCAGGTCAGCGGAGGGCGACACCTCATCAGCGAACGTGACTCGGGGACCATCTGGTTGCTCGACGGTGACGGTTCGCGAACGTCGTTGGGGACCGTTCCCGACGTGCAGGCCGAAGGAGAGGGCGGGCTCCTGGGACTGGCTATGCCACCCGACAGCGAAAATGCTGGCGACGACGTGCTGTACGCCTATCTCACGACCGACACCGATAACCGGGTCGTGCGAATGCCGTGGAGCCCGGCGGGCCTGGGCGAACCCGAGGTGATCGTGGACGGCATCCCCCGCGCGTCGATCCACAATGGAGGACGCGTGGCATTCGGCTCGGACGGAATGCTCTACGTCGCCACCGGGGATGCCGGCGAGCCCGAACTGGCCCAGGATCAGATGAGCCTGGCGGGAAAGGTGCTGCGCGTCACACCCGACGGCGCGGTCCCCGCCGATAACCCCTTCCCCGGATCGCCGGTGTTCACCCTCGGGCACCGCAATGTCCAGGGGCTGACCTTCGACGACGCCGGTCGTATCTGGGCCAGCGAGTTCGGGACCAACATCGCTGATGAACTCAACCTGCTCGTCCCCGGTGGCAACTATGGCTGGCCGATCGTCGCAAGCTGGTTTTGCAACTGCTCAAATGCGGGGGTCGTCATCAGATCGAGAA
>JAGYOB010000059.1 GCA_018399515.1 Candidatus Nanopelagicales bacterium | reverse complement strand
GAGTTCAGCCAGCCGACGCTGCCTGATCATGCAGCCACTCGTTGGCGACAGTAAGGAAACGCGCATTCGCTTCGGGTTCGGCGATGGTGACCCGGACTCCCTCACCGGCAAAGGGCCTGACGGTCAAACCTTGAGTTTCGCAGGCGGCCGCAAAATCCAGCGCCTGTTCACCGAGGCGCAGCCATACGAAGTTGGCCTGCTGCTCGGCGACAACCCAGCCTTGATCCCGCAGTGACGCGACCATCGCAGCGCGAGCCCTGCTGAGTTCGGCCACCCTCTCGAGCAACTCCGGCTCACGCTCCAGGGAGGCCAGTGCCGCTTCCTCCGCAATCGTGGAGATACCAAACGGCAGCGCGAGTTTGCGCAAGGCTTGCGCCACCGGTTCGTGCGCGATCGCGAATCCCACCCGAAGGGCCGCTAGTCCATAGGCCTTGGAGAAGGTGCGTAACACCGCGACGTTGGGTCTGTCCCGATACATCTCGATGCCGTCGGGCACCCGAGGGTCATCGGCGAATTCGACATACGCCTCGTCGAGCACAACGAGCACATCGGAGGGCACCCGATCGAGGAACCGGGTCAACTCATCTCGATGCACGACCTGGCCGGTCGGATTATTTGGCGAACACACGAAGATCAAACGTGTGCGATCAGTCACCGCATCGGCCATCGCATCCAGGTCATGGCGCTCATCGGGCAGCAGCGGAATCTGCACGCTGCGGGCACCGGCGATCTGCGTCCAGATCGGATACGCCTCGAACGACCGCCAGGCATACATCACCTCATCGCCAGGATCGGCGACCGCGTCGACGAGTTGCCCGCATAGCGCGACGCTGCCGGTGCCCAGCGCCAGGTGCTCGGCCGGCACATCGAACCGCTCCGCCAATGCCGCGATCAGCCGGGTCGAGAACGGATCGGGATAGCGATTCATGTCTGCCGCGGCACGCATCACCGCATCCATCACCCCCGGTAGGGGCGGATACGGATTCTCATTGGAGGAGATCTTGTAGGCGACGAGGTCGGATCGCGTGGCTGGTCCCTGCCCGGCCTTGTAGGCGGGAAGCCCATCGAGGCTCGCGCGCAACCGTGGCGTGGTCATGATCGGCAAGCGTAGGAGACGATCGCGGTTCGCGCGATCACGCGGTCGTAATCCGCGAGACTGCCTCGTCGAACAGCATCGTGTGCAGATCGACATCAGCCGCCGTGGTCTGCGGACACATCAGGGCCATGTTGTGGAACGGGGTCATCAGCACGCCGCGGTTGGCCATGAACAGGTGCAGGTATTCCTCGAGCTCATCATCATCAGCGTGCGCGGATTCGGTGCCCGTGCGCGGAGCAGGTCGGGCGAAGCGGTATTCCGCGCGTGCACCGAGTTGGCTGATCGACCACGGCACATCTCGGGCGTCGATGACCGACTGCACCCCTTCGGTGAATCGGGTGCCCAGGGCGATCATGTGCTCGAAGGCGTCTTCGGTGAGCACGTGCTCCAGTGTCGCGCGCATGGCCGCCACGGACATCGCGTTCCCCGCGAGCGTGCCACCCACACCGCCGACATCGATGAGGTCGGCATCCGGGTGATCAGCCACCGCATCGGCCAGGGCCTGGGTAATGCCGTAGGCGCCTGAGGGCACGCCGCCGCCGATGCTCTTGCCGATCACCACGATGTCCGGTCGTAAATCCCACGCCGTCGTGCAACCACCGGGGCCGGCAGAGATGGTGTGCGTCTCATCGATCAGCAACAGCGTGCCGTGGCGGTCGCAGGCCTCGCGCACCTGCTCGAGGAAACCCGGTTCCGGCAGCACGATGCCGATATTCGTCAGGGCCGGTTCGGCGATGACCACCGCAACGTCACCGTGGGCGAGGGCCTTCTCGACCGATGCAATGTCGTTGAACTCCGCGACCCGCGTCGTCACCTCTATCGAGACAGGAGCGCCGACGTTTCCTTCGCGCAGTTCCGCACGCCCATCCGGCCCACTGATAACGAACGTCTCATCGACCGATCCGTGATAGCAGTATGAGAAGGCAAGCACCTTGTCGCGCCCGGTGAGCATTCGTGCCAGGCGCAGCGCCCAGCGATTGGCATCGGTTGCCGT
>JAGYOB010000058.1 GCA_018399515.1 Candidatus Nanopelagicales bacterium | reverse complement strand
CGGAGGTGACATGACCGGGATGAATGATGCGTATGTCGATGCCCAACGCGCGGGCCGCGATGACACCGGGTGCCTCGGTCAGTGCCTCGGTCATATGTGACGACTCCATCTGGGCGGGCGCCTCGATTGGCGCACAGATGTGCCCCCGGCAGGATTCGAACCTGCGCCTATGGCTCCGGAGGCCACCGCTCTATCCCCTGAGCTACGGGGGCCAGGGCACCGACGAGGGTATCGCGTGGCTTAGGAGGAGAACCAGCGCGGGGGACCGGCGACGAGCGCGGTGAGGAACGCGCCGAAGGCTGCGCCGACACCGGTGTCGAAGCCACCGAGGAAGAACGGAACGAATAATCCGAAGACGAACCCGACGACTCCGAACAGTGCGGCAGCGACGACGGCGAAAGCCAACCGCCCACCGGCGCTCTTGGCCGCTTCGACCTCCCCGCGGGACTTCTTGGCCGGGGTGTTCTTCGCCGAACCTCCCGACGACCCACCCGACGATGTCTTGTTGACCTCGGCCAGCAGGCGTTCGATGTCGTCGCTCATAACACCATCCTCACCCCGGAAGTCCCGATCACGCAACCACGAAGGCCCCGGTCGAGGTGACCGGGGCCTACGTGTGATCGAGCGTTTGAGCTGGAATCAGATGATGCGGACGTTATCGGCCTGGGGGCCCTTGGGGCCCTGGACGATGTCGAACTCCACGGTCTGGTTCTCATCCAGCGAGCGGTAGCCATCGGCCTGGATAGCGGTGAAGTGCACGAACACGTCGGCACCCCCGTCAGCCTGTGCGATGAAGCCGAAGCCCTTTTCAGCGTTGAACCACTTGACGGTTCCCTGAGCCATGCGGTGGTACTCCTTGATCGATGGTGCATCAATTGGGTGATGCAGTACGTCGGACGCCGGACAGGAAGCCCGGCGGGCTGATGGTGCGAGCCGACGTCCGCCGCCCTCCACGCCGTATTGGCCCTACAGGGAAGCAAAACGCTCGCCGACTACATGCGGCGAGCGTTCCTCGAACGGTGGTTCTTGTGCAGCACAGCCAGGGACCACGCTAGCACGTTCGCCCTCGCACTACGCTTCGGTGTCGTGACCCCTGAGGATCTGGCTGTAGCCGTGCGCGCCGCCCTAGCGGGTCTGGTCTCATCAGGAGAGCTTGCGATCGACGTGCCTGACGAGATCGTCATCGAGCGGGCGAAGGTCAAGGAACATGGTGATTACGCCACGCCGGTAGCCCTCACGCTGGCCAAGGCCGCGGGGCAACCGCCCCGGCAGATCGCCCAGATGCTGGCCGATCAGCTGGCAACCACCGCGGGCATCACCCGAGTCGACGTGGCCGGGCCCGGGTTCTTGAACATCACCGTTGCAGCCGATGCCCTGGGCGCTCTGGCGCACAGCATCGTGACCGCGGGCCCCGCCTATGGAACATCGCAGACGCTGACCGGTCAGAACTTCAACATCGAGTTCATTTCCGCAAATCCCACCGGCCCCCTGCATCTGGGGCACACGCGGTGGGCTGCCGTCGGAGATGCGATCGCTCGCGTGCTGGCTGCTGCGGGAGCCGATGTGGCGCGTGAGTTCTACATCAACGACAGAGGCGTGCAGATGGATCGCTTCGGTGCTTCGGTGATGGCCGCGGCCCACGGCCGGCCGGTGCCCGAGGACGGCTATCACGGTGGGTACATCCTCGACCTCGCCGCGGACATCGTCGCCGAGGTTCCCGGTATCCGGGAATTGCCCGAGGGTGAGCAGCTCGAGGCTTTCCGTGAGGAGGCCTATCGCCGCCAACTCGCCCAGCAGCAGCGCGTGCTGGACATCTTCGGCACGCACTTCGACGTCTGGTACTCCGAACGTTCGCTGCATTCCTCGGGCGCGGTCGACCGTGGCATGGAGACATTGCGTGAGCACGGGCATGTCTTCGAAGAGGACGACGCGGTGTGGCTGCGCACCACCGATCACGGTGACGACAAGGACCGCGTGCTCATCAAGTCCGACGGCGAGATGACGTATTTCGCCTCCGACACCGCGTATTACGTCGACAAGCGGGTGCGTGGGTTCACCACCGCCCTGTATCTCCTCGGTGCTGACCATCACGGCTACGTGCAGAGACTGAAGGCGGTTGCCGCCTGTGCCGGTGACGACCCCGACGTCAATATCGAGATCCTGATCGGCCAACTCGTGAAGATCACCCAGGGTGGTGCGGAGGTTCGGCTATCCAAGCGCAGCGGGACGATGGTGACCCTCGAGGACCTCGTCGATGAGGTCGGCGTCGATGCCGCACGGTATTCCCTCATCCGCTACCCGGTCGATTCGCCATTGACACTCGATCTCGATCTGCTCGTGCAGCGCAGCAACGACAACCCGGTGTACTACGTGCAGTACGCCCACGCCCGGATCTCCTCGGTGCTGCGCAATGCCGCGGAGCTGGGTATCGATTGGCGGGAGCAGGACTTCCAGGCGGGACTGCTCGACCATGAACGCGAGGGCGAGTTGCTGCGCGTCCTCGGGGAATACCCCGCGACGGTGGCCACCGCCGCGGAACTGCGGGAACCACATCGGGTTCCGCGCTACTTGGAGCAGGTAGCCACCGCCTATCACCGGTTCTACGACACCTGCCGGGTCCTGCCTCGTGGGGATGAAGGCATCAGTGCCCAGCACGTCGCTCGGCTGTGGCTGTGCGCAGCGACCCGACAGGTGATCGCTAACGGATTGGCACTGTCGGGGGTCAGCGCACCGGAGCGGATGTAGGTGTCGCCTCCTGCGGGCGGTGGCCAGAGCCGGCCGTGACCGGTCTACCCTCTCAATCGATGCGCGCACACCCTGCTGGTCCTCGTCACGGCGATGTCGTGGCGACTCCTGGCGTGCCGCCACAACCTCGGGATGGTGCCGGGTCGCTTCATGCGCAGCTGTGGCCGCTGACCGCTCGGTTCACCGATGAGGGTGTGCTCGAGGTGGGGGGAGTGGCCGTGCCCGATCTCGTGGCCGAATACGGTTCGCCGCTATACGTGCTCGACGAGGTCGATGTGCGCACTCGAGCAGCGCAGTTTCGGGCCGCATACGACGATCGGAGCATGCCTGCGGACGTGTACTACGCGGCCAAGGCGCTCCTGGCCACGACCGTCGCCCGGTGGGTCAGCGACGAAGGATTGGGGATCGACGCCAGCACCGGTGGTGAACTCGCGGTGGCGCTCGCCGCAGGTGTCGATCCCGCCCGGATCCTGCTGCACGGAAGCAATAAGTCCTACGCCGAACTCGACACCGCGGTCTCCACGGGTGTGGGTCGGATTGTGATCGATTCCCTGATCGAGATCGATCGCATCGCCCAGATCGCCGCCGAACACGACGTGACGGTAGATGTGCTGGTCCGGGTGACCGTGGGTGTCGAGGCGCACACCCACGAGTTCATCGCCACCGCGCATGAGGACCAGAAGTTCGGGTTGTCGTTGGCCGATGGGGTCGCGATCGATGCTGCCGCACGGATCATCGGCGAACCCCGACTGCGCCTGGTCGGCCTCCATTCGCACATCGGCTCGCAGATCTTCGATGCCTCGGGTTTCGAAGTGGCCGCCGCCCGCATCGTCGGTTTGGCGACCCAGATTCGCGACGAACTCGGTGTGGAGATAGCGGAATTGAATCTCGGGGGCGGGATGGGCATCGCCTACACCCCTGATGACGACCCGATCGAGGTCGTCGATATGGCTACCGCGATCCGCACCATCGTGCGTGATGCGTGCGATCGGGCCGGTATGGCCATCCCGCGGCTGGCCTTCGAACCCGGACGCGCGATCGTGGGCCAGGCGGGCATCACCGTTTACGAGGTCGGCACGATCAAGCAGGTGCAGCTCGGTCACGGTGCCCAGCGCGCCTACGTCTCCGTCGACGGAGGGATGAGCGACAACCTCCGCACGGCGCTGTACGACGCCGACTACACCTGCGCGCTAGCGTCTCGCGCTTCGATGGAGGACACCATGCTGTCTCGGGTGGTGGGTAAACACTGCGAGAGCGGCGACATCGTTGTTCGTGACGCCTGGCTGCCCGATGACCTTCGTGCGGGCGATCTCCTCGCCGTCGCGGGAACAGGTGCCTACTGCCGCTCGATGTCCTCGCAGTACAACTACCTGCCGCGCCCAGCCGTGGTGGCGGTGCGCGATGGCCGGTCGCGAGTTGTCCTGCGGCGCGAGACGATGGAGGACCTGCTTCGACTCGATCCCGGAGGGATGACCCATGAGTGACGCTGGTGTGAGCACCGAGCCGATCACGATCGCGGTACTGGGCGGTGGCACGGTGGGAGCCGAGGTCGTCCGGCAGATCGGCGCTCAGGAGGCCGACTTCGCCTCCCGGGTCGGTGCACCCCTGCAGATCACCGGGGTGGCCGTGAGGGACGCTGCGAAGAGCCGACCGGGAATCGATCCGAGCCTGCTGACCACCGAGCCCCTAGCCCTGGCATCCTCCGGCGCCGACATCGTGGTCGAGGTGATGGGGGGCATCGAGACCGCCCGCGAGTGCATCCTCGCCGCCATGGCGGCCGGGTCAAGCGTCGTCACCGCGAATAAGGCACTGCTGGCTGCCGACGGCGCCAGCCTGTACGCAGCCGCCGCCCAGTACGGAGTCGATCTGTATTTCGAGGCCTCCGTCGCCGGCGCGATTCCGCTGCTGCGCCCCCTGCGCGAGTCCCTCGCCGGAGACCGCGTGCTCGCCGTTCTGGGCATCGTCAACGGCACCACCAACTTCATCCTGTCCCAGATGGACGAGCGGGGTGCTGATTACGCCGACGTCCTGCGCGAGGCGCAGGATCTGGGGTACGCAGAAGCTGACCCGACCGCCGATGTGGAAGGGCATGACGCGGCAGCCAAGGCCGCGATCCTCGCCGAGTTGGCGTTCCACACTCGAGTGACCGGCTCGCAGGTGTCATGCGAGGGAATCTCGGCCGTGACCCTCGCCGATGTGGAGGCAGCGCGGCAGATGGGTTTCGTCATCAAGTTGCTGGCTGTAGCCGAGCGAGCCTTCGATGCCGAGGGGAACGACGAAGGCGTCATCGTGCGCGTGCATCCGGCGATGGTTCCCCGAGAGCATCCGCTGGCGAGCGTGCGTGACGCTTTCAACGCCGTGTTCGTCGTTGCCGAGTCAGCCGGGGAAATGATGTTCTACGGCCGGGGAGCCGGCGGGCAGCCGACGGCAAGCGCCGTTCTCGGTGATGTCATCGCTGCCGCGCGCAATCGTGTTGCCGGCGGCCTCGGGCCCGGTGAGTCGGTCTACGCCGAACTGCCGGTGCTGCCCCTCGAGCGGGCGACCACGCGTTACTACGTCAACCTCGACGTGGCCGATCGTCCCGGGGTTCTGGCGACGATCGCCCAGGCCTTCGCCGATAACGGGGTCAGTATCCAGGTAGTGCGCCAGGACGGTCACGGCGAAGACGCGGGATTGGTCCTGCGCACGCACAAGGCGACCGATGGTGCGCTGGCGCGTACGATCGAATCCTTGAGCGGCATGGATGCGGTCAAGCAGGTCGTCGGTGTCATGAGAGTCGAGGGTGAGGCGGGCCCGTGAGTGTGGAAGTAGCGCGTGGTGCGCACCAGTGGCGTGGGCTCATCGAGGAGTATCGCGATCGGCTTCCCGTCGATGCCGACACCCCGGTGGTGACGTTGCGCGAAGGCGGAACGCCGCTGGTCTATGCCTGCGTGCTGTCGGAGATGACCGGATGCCAGGTGTGGTTGAAATACGACGGGGCCAACCCCACCGGCTCATTCAAAGACCGCGGCATGACGATGGCCATCTCCAAGGCCGCCCAGGAGGGTGCCCGGGCGGTGATCTGCGCCTCGACCGGTAACACGTCGGCGAGTGCAGCCGCCTACGCCGTGAAGGCCGGGATGGTCTGCGCCGTGCTCGTGCCCGACGGCAAGATCGCCATGGGCAAACTGGCTCAGGCGGTCGTGCACGGAGCGAAACTGCTTCAGGTGCAGGGCAATTTCGACGACTGTCTGACACTGGCCCGTGACCTCGCCGAGAACTATCCGGTGTCCTTGGTCAACAGCGTCAACCCCGATCGCATCGAGGGTCAGAAGACCGCGAGCTTCGAGATCGTCGATCTGCTCGGCACCGCCCCCGATATCCATTGCCTGCCTGTCGGAAATGCGGGCAACATCACCGCGTACTGGAAGGGATACCGCGAATACCACGCCGACGGCATCACCAACCGGCTACCCCGGATGTGGGGTTTCCAAGCGGCGGGCGCGGCACCGATCGTCAACGGTGAGCCGGTTCGGTCGCCGGAAACCATCGCGACGGCGATCCGCATCGGAAATCCAGCGTCGTGGCAGCAGGCCGAGGATGCTCGCGATGAATCCGGTGGCGTGATCGATGCCGTCACCGATGACGCGATCTTGGCGGCCTATCGACTGCTGGCGTCACGGGAAGGTCTGTTCTGCGAACCAGCGAGCGCAGCCAGTGTCGCCGGGCTGCTGCAGATGCATGCCCAAGGTCGACTCGACCCCGGTCAGACCGTGGTGTGCACGCTGACCGGGAACGGTTTGAAAGACCCGCAATGGGCGCTGGCTGATGCACCGGAACCGGTCCGCGTCGACATCGATGCGCAGGCCGCAGCGGTGCTGTTGGGATTGGCTCCGTGAGCCGACTGCAGATCTCCACCGCGGTGGAGGTGCAGGTGCCGGCGACGAGCGCGAACCTCGGTCCCGGGTTCGACTGCCTGGGACTGGCCCTGGGTATCCACGACCGGCTCATCGCGGTGGTCACCGACGACCCGGGGGTGCGGATCGATATCGACGGCGAAGGTGCCGGTGTTCTCCCCACGGATGAATCGCACCTGGTGATCCGAGCCGCTGCGCGGGGGTTCGAAGCGCTGGGCGTGCCGATGCCCGGTCTGGTCGTGAAATGCGCCAATACGATTCCCCAGGGCCGTGGGCTGGGGTCGTCGGCCGCGGCCATCATCGCCGGCCTGCTGATCGCGCGCAGCCTCGTGGTCGATGGCGCTGAAGTGCTGTCGGATGCGGCCATCTTGGACATCGCCACCGAGATGGAGGGGCATCCCGACAATGTCGCCGCGGCCCTTCTCGGTGGATTCACCACGGCGTGGTTGGAAGCTGACACGCTAGAGAGTGAATCCACCGGTGGCATGCACGCATCGGCCGTCGTGCGGGCGGTGCACTCGCAGATCACGCCGATCGTCGCCGTCCCGGCCCGGCCCGTGGCGACGGCCGAGGCACGCAAGTTGCTTTCAGCCTCGGTGACGCGGGAAGCGGCTGTGTTCAACATCGGTCGGACCTCCGCGCTATCGCATGCGATGGCAGCCGATCCGGCGATGTTGTTCGCTGCGACCGAAGACCGCCTGCACCAGGATGAACGTGCGCAGGCGTACCCCGAATCCCACGCACTGCTCACCGAGCTGAGAGCGCAGGGACTCCCCGCCGTCATCTCCGGTGCGGGGCCCACGGTGCTCGTCTTGACCGACGAATCCGCTCGCGCTGAGCGCATCATGACAGCGGTCTGCGGTGAGACTTGGCAGGTGAGCATCGTCGAAATCGATGTCCTGGGGGCGCGTGCAGCGACCCGCTCCCTCAGTGGTTAGGGACGGGTGGGCCCAACCCGATCAGTGAATGCTGGTTCGAGGGTGCTAGCCTGTGCGGAGAATCATTGTTGCCGGGCTTGGACCCTCGCAATCGGCGAAGATCTCCAGCCCACCCACTCGGCCTTTCGATAGCCGGTGAACCATGTCCCCGCAGGGATCACATTCTTCTTCCCTCGCGCGGCCGTACTAAGGACGACACCACGTGACCGAAACGACAACCTCCTCCCGCAAGCGCGGCGAGGGACTATCGGCAATGCTGCTCCCCGAGTTGAAGCAATTGGCTTCCTCACTGGGGATCTCCGGCACCAGCGGGATGCGCAAGGGAGACTTGATCTCCGCCATCTCGGCGAAACAGGCGGGGGCGAAGAAGTCCGATGATGCCCCGCGCACGACCGAGGAGACCGCGCCGCGCGAGAACCGCACGAACGGCGATCGCCAGACCGGCAACCGCCAGAGCAGCGACCGCCGCAGCAGCGACCGGCAGAGCAGCGACCGGCAGAGCAGTGACCGGCAGAGCAGTGACCGAAATGATCGCGATGACGACGGGGACGGCGGATCGCGTCGGCGTCGGCGACGTGGTCGTGATCGGTTCCGGGACCGGCGGACCGAACGACGCACGCCCGGCGAGAACGACGTGGAGCTGCGTGAGGACGACGTCGTCGTGCCCGTGGCCGGCATCCTCGATGTGCTCGACAACTACGCATTCGTGCGTACCGGCGGATACCTCCCCAGTCCCAACGATGTGTACGTGTCCCTGTCCATGGTCAAGCGATTCGGTCTGCGCAAGGGTGATGCGATCACCGGTGGCGTCCGTCAGCCGCGGGAGGGCGAGCGGCGAGAGAAGTTCAATCCGATGGTCCGCTTGGACACTGTCAACGGACAGGATCCCGAGGCCGCGCGTGAGCGCACGGACTTCAATAAACTCACACCGCTGTATCCCCAGGATCGACTGCGGCTGGAGACTGAATCGGCCAACCTCGTGACGCGAGTCATCGATCTCGTGGCGCCGATCGGTAAGGGCCAGCGTGGTCTCATCGTGTCTCCGCCGAAGGCCGGCAAGACGATGGTGCTGCAGGCGATCGCGAACGCGATCTCGGCCAATAACCCGGAATGTCACCTCATGGTCGTGCTCGTGGACGAGCGCCCCGAAGAGGTCACCGATATGCAACGCTCGGTCAAGGGAGAGGTCATCGCCTCGACCTTCGATCGACCCGCAGAGGATCACACGATCATCGCGGAGTTGGCGATCGAGCGCGCGAAGCGACTTGTCGAACTCGGCCACGATGTCGTCGTCCTACTGGACTCCATGACCCGGCTGGGCCGCGCCTACAACCTGGCCGCTCCAGCCTCAGGGCGCATCCTGTCCGGTGGTGTCGACTCGACGGCCCTGTACCCGCCCAAGAGGTTCTTCGGCGCCGCGCGACCTCACCAATCGGTCGA